>JAWLGL010000171.1:0-4577 GCA_041685035.1 Clostridia bacterium | reverse complement strand
GGTATGGCGGAATTATTATCAATAGGTATCGTCATAGTTGCTCAAGTCACAAAAAAGAATACTTTTTTTAGTATCTTTCTTGGGACGGCCTGTTATATGCTTTTGATCCGTACAGTATTTCCTATATGATTTAGACTCTAAATACTGATTGAATCATTAAAAAGTGTTTTATATCAGTCGAAAATTTTATAGTTCGGCTCAGCAACTTAAGTACAATACAGAGGAACACAGCCGGAAATAATATGGTTGAAATAGAATGTAGTTAGGATACCGGTTATTGGGAGCTTTAATAGCCGGTATTTTTTAATATCATATTGACCAAGGTGGTCATTGGTAATATAATTACATTATGACCAGTATGGTCATAATGTATCAATATATGCAAATGAGGTGATTGTCATTAATTCCAGATTTTTCAGTCTAGAACCTGAGAAGCGTGAGCGTATTATTAATGCGGCCATGGAGGAGTTTGTAGAGAATGGGTATGAAAAGGCCTCAACAAATGAGATAGTAAAAGAGGCGGGAATTTCTAAAGGGTCATTATTCAGCTATTTCAAAAGTAAAAAAGAATTATATCTGTTCTTGTTCGACCATGTCACTGAAATAATCAATAAAATTTATGAAGAAATTGATTGGAATGAAACAGATTTTTTTGAAAGAATGAAGCAAACAGGGTTGATAAAGTTTAAAATCATGAAACAATACCCACAGACATTTGATTTTATTAAGAGTGCTTCCAAGGAATATGCACCTGAGGTAAAGCCTGAAATAGATGAAATTAATAAAAAGGTGATTGTAGAGGGCTTGGAAATAGGCTGCAGAAACATCGATTTTACAAAATTCCGTAATGATATGGATATTGAAAAAGTAATGAACATTATAAACTGGACTATACTAAGCTTTGCGGAGCAGCAAAGAAATAAACTGGATTCTTTTAGGAATATGGATACGGAAATACTTAAGGAATGGGATGACTATTTTGATATATTGAAGCGGTGCTTTTATCGGAAGGGGGTCAAATAGTATGTTTATTGAGGTATCAGCCTTGAAGAAGAGCTATATAACAGGAGTGGTCAGAACTGAAGTATTAAAGGGAATTGAAATGAAGCTGGGCAAAGTAGAAATTGGTGTTATTCTTGGACCATCCGGTTCAGGAAAATCCACCCTTATGAATATCATTGGCGGCGTTGATAAAGCCGATAGCGGAAGTGTTATTGTTGATGGGGTTGAAGTAAATAGGATGAATGACAAAGAACTGACAGAATACAGACGTAAGGACATAGGTTTTGTATTCCAGTTCTATAACCTTGTTCCTAACCTTACAGTGAGGGAGAACATTGAAGTGGTTTCCAATATTAGCAAAAGCCCTTTAAACATTGGCGAGGTTCTTAATGCTGTGGATATGCTGGATAAAAAAGGACGCTTTCCCAGAGAGTTGAGCGGCGGTGAGCAGCAACGGGTCTCCATTGCCAGAGCCATTGTTAAGAATCCCAAGCTCCTGCTCTGTGACGAGCCTACGGGAGCTCTGGATTACCAGACGTCTCGCAGCATTCTGAAGCTTTTGCAGCAAGTCACTGAGAAGTTTGGAACAACTATTTTAATGATAACCCACAACGAGGCTATTGCTGCTATGGCTAACAGGGTGTATAAGGTAAGAAGCGGGGAAATCGCAGAAACTTCGGTAAATCAGACTGTAATTTCTGCAGAAAGGATTGAGTGGTAATGGCACTGTATAAAAGAGTCTTTCGTATTATTAAAGAGAACAAATTACGGTACATGGGGATCCTTGCCCTGATTATCCTTGGAAGCTACACCTTTATTGTGGCTGCGGGACTTTCCCAGAATCTCGATGACTTGGTCACAAACTTTACAGAGCGGCATATACAGGAGGATTTATCTTTTTCAACCGATAGGGCTATTTCTGATATTGAAGAGCTAGAAAATAATTTTAACGTGATTTTTGAAAAATATATGAGTTTCGATACCAAAATGTCTGACACTCTTACCCTCCGGCTCCTAAGTAAAACAGAAAGACTAAATATTCCGGCTGTTATAGAAGGGAGGATGCTTTCAGGTCCCGGTGAAATTTTACTTGACCCTGCCTTTGGCAAAACCAATGATTATCCTGTAGGCAGTCAAATAGAGGTGGTTGGTAAACCCTTCACTGTTGTAGGCTTTGTATCTCTGCCTCACTATATTTATCCCCTGAAGAATGTAAATGACATACTATATTCCCCCAATGAATTTGGGGTAGGTGTTATAGCTCCAGAAGAATTATTAGATATAGATAATACTGCTAGTATGTACTCCGTCAAGTTTAAAGACAGAACCCAGAGCCTGAACAGACAGGCGGTACAGTTGAGGGAGAGTCTACAGGCAGAAGGCATAACCATATCTGACTGGATAGATATTATGAACAACAAACGGGCAAGAATGGTGTGGGCTTCAATTACCGGTATGAAAACCATGAGTGTACCTGTACCTGCAGTAATGTTTCTTTTGTCCTGCTTGATTATAGGTATAATGTTCTGGCGTATCATACACCAGGAATCGGTGATAATAGGGACCCTGTATGCCCAAGGTTATCGGCGGCGTGAATTAATGAGACATTATATGACTGTTCCTATGTTGTTGGCTTTTGCTGGCGGAATGATAGGAAGCCTGTTAGCATTACCCTCCATCGAGCCAATGGTTAGGGCTATGATTTCATTCTATAATGTTCCTGTTCCGGGAATTAGATTAAGCTATTCAAATATACTAATCGGAATAGTGACGCCTATATTATTCTTAGGCCTCAGCAGTTATCTCGTTGTACGAACTGAACTGAAGCGCTCTCCTGCTGAGCTAATGAAAGGCGGTAAGCAAAAAACCAAGGTTAATGTCATGGAGAGAGCCATTAAACTGGATAGGTTCAAGTTCAACACAAAATTCAAACTGCGAGAACAGTTCAGAAGCATATCGCGGCTTTTGTTTCTTTTACTGGGTGTTATCAGTGCATCTGTCTTAATGCTACTTGGCTTTACTATTATGAACTCTATGAACCATGTGTTTAACACCTCAGATGTATACCGGTTTGAATATGAATATTCCTTCAGGGACTTGCAGTTCGGTGAGGCACCGGAGGGGGCAGAGCCTTTCAATGCAGGAAAGTTTTATCCCGAAAACAATGAAAATATTGAGTTTTATATAACTGGGATAAAGTCAGATTCAAGGATTGTGACTTTGAAGGATAGTAAAGGAAATACCATTCTTAACAATCAAACAAATATAACGAAGCCTTTGGCGGATAGATTGAACATAAAAGTTGGTGATTCTGTTACCTTCATCAATAAAGAGGATGGGGAGCCCTATACCTTCAATATTGATGCTATTGCTGATTCCTATGTTGAGCAGTTCATATTTGTGCCTATAACAGAATTCAACAAAAAACTGGAGCTTCCCGAGATTAGCTATAGGGGACTTTTTAGTACTGTTAAGCTTGATATTCCTGAGGAAAAGCTATCCGGAGTCAAATCTATGAGCGAGCTGCCTGATGCAATGGGTGAATTTATGGGGCATATGACTTCTATGGTAATGCTAATGACTGTTGTTTCCAGTATTGTGGCTTTGATTATTCTCTATCTTGTAACTTCATTGATTATTACGGAAAATAGAAACACCATATCACTTTTTAAGATATTTGGTTATCGGCGTCGAGAGATCAAATCCATGATACTGAACAGCTCTACCTTTGTCATAGTGACAGGATTTGTTCTCAGTATTCCCATTATGGCGGCTTCGATGGACGCAATATATGGCTATCTTGGCAATATGATCAATTTAGTGCTGCCAACCAGTATTAGTCCTCTTTATGTGATAATATCTTTTACGGTTATCATGCTGACATATCAACTTAGTAAGCTGTTATGTACAAAAAATGTAGATAAAGTTTCCATGAGTGAGGCATTAAAGTCAGGAATGGAATAGGTGGAATACAAAAAATAAAACCCATAAAAATGAGAAGATTCTCGAATGAGAAACTTTTCATTTTTTATTTTCCCAAATTGTAGCAAAGATGTGTACAAGTCATATAATGCTAATGGAAGAAGAAAAACCGGAATGTTTTTGCCCAAAATAGGAAGGGAGGTGACTCCATGGGATATGTGAAAATGCCTGAAACTCTTTCGCCGGAAGTACTAAAGGCTCTAGCCGGCAATGTTTATAGAGTGAAGGATGAACCCAGTTCTGACGATGAGATGACAGCTGCTTTTAAAGAGTATTATAAGGAAGAAAAAAAATGCGGCAAGAAGGAATATAAAAAAGAAGAACCAAAATGGCATCACAAGAAGGATGCCGCTGTTTGCTGCCCGGAAAAGATTAAGTTCCTATTCTTCGTAAACAACGTAGTTGTTGTTAACGACAATACAGAAGCTGAAGAGGACGGTGGACCGCTATAGGCCCTGTCCTTACAGGGGTTCCCTTTGTTTGATATCGTAGAAATGCATAGGTGCATAATCTTCGGATTACTGTGCCTATGCTTCACCATACATAACTGAGTCCAGAAAGTGAGGTGATGAAAGAATGGATCAAGTTATTAT
>JAWLGL010000170.1:0-4602 GCA_041685035.1 Clostridia bacterium | reverse complement strand
TGGTGCTCTTGGAGTAAAGATAAATGTTGAAAACCTTACTTCAACTACAGCGCTGGATGGTCTGCTGATAGAAACAAATACTGCTGCGGCTGCAAGCTTCAAGATTGGAGCTAACGGCGTTGAACCGGATGAAGATTTAAGCATAGCAATCGATGCTGTTGATTCAACTGTTCTTGGAATTAATGGGCTACTGGTTGATACACATGACAACGCTCTGGCCGCTGTTGATGCTGTTGATGCTGCAATAGTAACCGTAAACGATGTCAGGTCCAAGCTCGGTGCATATCAGAACAGACTGGAGCACACCATTAACAACTTAGGAGCCGCGCAGGAGAACCTGACTGCATCCGAATCACGTATCAGGGATGCAGATATGGCACATGAGATGATGGACTTCACAAAGAACAACATACTCATGCAGGCAGCTACCGCAATGATGGCTCAAGCCAACCAGCAGCCACAGGGAGTACTACAGCTGCTGAGATAATTACTTAAAGATATTAATTAAATGGCGCTAACCAGCCGGCTAAACCCCGGCTGGTTTTTATATGAGATTTAAATCTCATATAAAGTTTCCATGCCGTATTCCGATATAAGAAGTAAGCAAAGCATGTAAATCTATAGTATTATGAGAAGCTAATATCTTACCAAAAGAAAACCTTCAAAAAAAATTCTAAAAAAGTATAAAGCAAGCCTAAACTTTTTCCGATAAATATTAAGAGAAAAAACACAGCAATGCTATGACAGTAAGTGTTTGGTTAAGAAATATCAATGTATTTTAACCAAACTACTATTATTAATCTACATTTAACATTGCAAATCAAGGAGGAATATGGTATGAGAATCAATCACAATGTATCGGCATTGAATTCTTACAGGCAGTTGGCAATAAATAATGTTAACGGCACGAAGTCTTTGGAGAAGCTCTCTTCGGGTCTGAGAATCAACAAAGCCGGCGATGATGCAGCAGGTCTGGCCATCAGTGAAAAGATGAGAGCTCAGATCAGGGGCCTTGAACAGGCTACAAGGAATGCCCAGGATGGTATTTCACTTATCCAGACCGCAGAAGGTGCTCTCAATGAGACCCACTCAATCCTGCAGAGGATAAGAGAACTGGCTGTTCAGGCAGCAAATGACACCCTGAGCAGTGATGACAGGGATGCGGTATCGTCAGAAATAACACAGCTAACGGCAGAAGTAGATAGAATAGCGAATACAACCACCTTCAACGGCAAGAGCCTGCTTGACGGTTCATTCGGACTGCAGGTTGATACTGCTGGCTCAACTATATTTACCGCAGCTGCGGTACAGACTGTAGATGTTGCGGGAGCAACTACAGGCAGCACATATTCAGTAACTGCAGGAGCTGCCGGGACAATAAGCCTTACCGATACAGCTGGCAATGTGGTTGTAAAGAGTGTAGCTGATAACTTTACCGGGACAATAGACTTTGGTGCTCTTGGAGTAAAGATAAATGTTGAAAACCTTACTTCAACTACAGCGCTGGATGGTCTGCTGATAGAAACAAATACTGCTGCGGCTGCAAGCTTTAAAATAGGGGCTAATGGCAATGAACCGGATGAAGATTTAAGCATAGCAATCGATGCTGTTGATTCAAATGTTCTTGGAATTAACGGGCTGCTGGTCGATACACACGATAACGCACTGGCCACTATTGATTCTGTAGATGCAGCGATAATAACTGTAAATGATATCCGGTCCAAGCTTGGTGCTTACCAGAACAGGATAGAGCATACAATCAACAACCTTGGAGCTTCACAGGAGAACCTGACTGCATCCGAATCACGTATCAGGGATGCAGATATGGCAAAAGAGATGATGGAGTTCACAAAGAACAACATACTTCAGCAAGCGGCAACGGCAATGCTTGCTCAAGCCAACCAGCAGCCACAGGGTGTCCTGCAGCTGCTCAAATAAGAGTACAAATAAAACCCAGCCTGAACCAGGCTGGGTTTTATTTTAGGGAGAATATAATGGATAGCATTGCTTGCTTGATTGCTTTTCGACATAATGCTATACTGAATTATAGGATTATCCAAGTATCTTTAAATTTCCAGTCATGTCTATTGCAAAACATATAGAAATCATGCTTGATATAACGATATCAATATTTGATTAGGAGGCAGCTAAGTTTATGAACGATAATTATAGCCAGGTCATAGATTCAGTCCTGATAAGTGCAAAAGAATGTGTGGAAGCTTTTGGAGTCGGAGATAACGGTTTGGGATACAAAAAGATTATCGAGCTTATAGAGAAGATGGAGTATTTTACCGGACTGCTTGGTAACCTGGACCCTTCTGACAAGGAAGTAAATGCATACATAACCAAGTTGAATTCTATCCTTATACAGATAACTGAGGCCCTAGTGGGTAAGGACAGCATACTGGTTTCTGATATTATTGAGTATGAGTTAATTCCAGCTGTCGAAGCCCTAAAAAACTAACAACCTTTTTCAGGAGATGAGAAAAGTGAGCATATATGACAGAAATATCAGCGCAAAAAATAAAGGAAAGGCTTTGATAGCTGAGCCGAGTGATGAAAGGCTTTACCCATCACTGAGTTTTCCAGTCAAAATTGAAAATCTTCAATCCAAATCGGGAGTCCTTACAGCAAAGCTAAGAGCCAAAGAAGATGAACCGGGTTTATTTATCCACAGTTCATATGACCCCCAAGCAGAAGCGCGTAAAAAGGTAGATTCTCTGGATTTTAATAAAAATACACTTATAGTTGTGTATGGTATAGGATTAGGATACCATCTGTCTGAATTACAAAAGAGGATTAGTAAACGCAGTAAGGTTGTAGTAATAGAGAACAGCATGGATATCTTTAATAATACGATGAAGAATGTTGACCTGACCAGAGTTTTTGAGGACAAAAGGTTTTGTTTCCTGGTTGATTTGAGCATTGACCAGGTATGCCTTTTCTTTCAGCAGATGTTCAGGTCTGCCTATAACTTTCATCTGGCTTCAAATGTGCAGTTCGTGAACTTAAACTACTATGAAAAACTGTTTCCAGGAGCTGCGAGCAGTATATCAAAGCATATATTAAGCACTGTGTTTAATACGTGGACCTCCTTGGGAAATTCTCCGGGGGATGTGCTTCTGGGGTTAATGAACAATTTTAAGAACATTGATGAAGCAATAAACAATCCTTCTATAAAGCAGTTAAAGGACAGCTACAAGGATAAGCCTGCAATAATTGTATCTGCAGGTCCTTCACTGGACAAGAATATAGACCTGCTGAAGGAAGTGGAGGGTAAAGCATTAATCCTTGCAACCGAAGTAACGCTCAGGGGTTTGGTAAAGAGAGGAATTAAGCCGGATGCGGTCTTTGTTCTTGAGAGAATAGGAGTATATGAGAACGTATTTGAAAACAAGGATTTTGATATCCCTGAAGATGTAGTCCTTTCAGCACCAATTGTTATTGAACCGCAAGTATTTAGAGAATTTAAGGAAAACAAAAAAGTTATAGGCTTCAGAGAAGGTGAAACCATTAATATATGGCTGGACAGGGTTCTCGGAGGGAAGGGTATGATGTTTATGGGGAGCAGTGTAGCCCACCTTGCCCTGGGATTTGCCCTGGAAGCAGGAGCTAACCCTATAATTTTTATTGGTCAGGATTTGGCCTTTTCCGAAACCGGGAAAACCCACGGTGAAGATATAGATTCAAAGGTTAAGGATTCAGCTGAGAAAACGGTGGAGAAAGTTCAAAATATTACCTATGTGGAAGACTATAATGGCAAGCCTATAAAATCGACAACTATATGGAAAAGCTTCCTGTCTGTGTTTGAGAACAAAATCCTGGAATACAGGGATAGAAAGTTTATTGATGCTACAGAAGGGGGTGCCCGTATAAAAGGCACCGAGATTATGACTCTGAGAGAAGTGATTGACAAATATATTAGGCATCAGGCTATTGAGAGGTTAAATGAAATGGTACCCGAAGCTGAAAGTGTTGAGGATAAAAGAGAAATCTATTCAAGACTTATTGAAGCTTTAAGGGAAAAAAGAAAATATTTTCAGGACATCCGCAAGCTTTCAGGCAGGTATTTAAGAGAGTTGAGAAAAACAAAACGGAAGTACGAAGACGTATACGAAAGCATGAGTATCAATGAAAACAGAGAAATCTGCCAGCAGCTGCGTAAGGCAGATGAGATATATGATAAAATGAAGAGTGAAGAACTATTGATATTATTTTATCAGGGCTTGTTTTCCAGCACTGTATACAGGGTAAACAGTTTAGGGTTAGAAGCTACCAATGAAAAAATCTGGGATAATCTGCTTCTTGAGGAAGACTTCCTGCTGGCAGCTCGGCAAACGGCTGTTGGGGCTACAAAGAGCATGAGGATGATTCAAGCGTTTCTCAGGGCGAAAATTGAAAACTACCCTGAGGAAGTTGACCCTGATAAATTTATGAAGTATTTTTTCCGTATCTAAACTATCTACGTAGAAGTTCATTACCAGAATGATATTTCTAAACAATACTGTATCACCCTACTAATGTCATTCCGATAGAATCTTCACGCAGATAAAAATTCCAAAAGGAAGTGCTCTATTATGAAAGAAATGTTTAAAGAAAAAA
>JAWLGL010000169.1:0-4605 GCA_041685035.1 Clostridia bacterium | reverse complement strand
TTCCAGGGTAGAAGATGTCTCCTCTATGGAGGCAGCCTGCTCCGAGCTTCCTTCTGCCAGCTGCTGGCTTGTTGACGACAACTGCTCGGATGCCGATGCCACCTGTGAAACACTTTGGTCCAGATTGCTTGCCGTAGAAAGTACAGGTACTGATATTGAACGGGCCATAAAAAATGAGAACACCAAACTGCCTATTATTATTACAACAGCAGCACCAAAAATAACATAGAAGAGTTGGGCCAGTTCCCTTTCAACATCATCGACATAAATACCTGTTGCTATGCCCCAATCCCACTCGGGGAAATGTTTGATATAAGAAATCTTAGGAGCAGGTTCGCTGCTTCCGGGCTTGGTCCAGACATAATCTACAAAGCCTTCTCCTTCCTTTTTGCAAAGGTCAACAAAGTCTATAATAAATCTTTTTCCATTGGGGTCTTCAACAGTTGTCCAGTCAGTATTTTCCTTTTCAGGAGAGGTTGGGTGTGCAAGCATATAACCTTTCATATCGATGATAAAGAAATAATCGTTATCTCCATAACGTAAATTTTTGACGGCTTCCTTTGCCATGGTCTTGGCCTGTTCAACAGGTATAACCTTTGCCCTGGCCTGCTTTGAATAGTAATCCAGTATTCCCCATGTACTTTCAACAACATGCTTGGTTTTCAGCTGCTTTGCATCATACATTGTACCCCTGATTTTCGGATACAACCATGCAAGTAAAAGTGAAAAACAGATTGTGATTATTACACCCTGCAAAAGAATTCTTGTTGAAAGCTTAAGATTCCCTAACATTATCAACCATCCCTTCATTAAATTATTTTATGTTCTTGGCCTCTGGAAATAAAAATTTTCCGTTTGGCTCTTAGTCCCGGCATTAAGGGCTATAACATCAGCACAAACAGGACCTATTGACTCGATGTCCTGGGAATAGAAGGATTTGTGCCTAGAAATCAACCTCCTGACCCCCATTGGCCGGTATTTAGACATAAAAATTGCGGAAACATATCTGCAAAGATACTGCATAGAAAATTGAGGTGTTACTTAATGAATCTGATTATTAATCTAATTTTATATTATAAAAAAAATTTTGTCAAAATAAAATTATTATTGTCGATTTTTGCAATTATTTAGCGCCACACTTTTTACTTTACTAAAACAGAATAAGGCGGGGCCGGAATATTCCGGCCCCGCCTTATAGTTTTTAAATAAGAAGATCCGCTTCAGAAGTTCTCTGAGTCTTCTTCCAGTGGTATTACCTCTTCAGGGTTTATCTCTCTGGTTTTTGCGCCATGCTTTGCAGCTGCATTTTTGGCTGCATTCCTGCTTCCGGCGTTACCAGGGGGAAGTTTTCCGATAGCTCTGTTTCCCTGTCCTGCATCTCTTATACTTCCGGTCTTAGTATTAAACTGCTTGTCCGAGATGCTTACATTTGTATTGCCTTTTACCAGTTTCACAAGCTGACCTACTACATCCTTCATACTTACCGCCTGGGCACTCAGTTCCTCCGATGCTGACGCACTCTCTTCAGCATTTGCGGCATTCTGCTGGGTTACCTGCTCCATCTGTACTATTGCCTTATTTATCTGCATTATGCCCTGTGTCTGTTCCTGGCTGGCAGCGGCTATCTCTTCCATAAGCTCATTTACCTTTTTGGACTGGAGAGTTATTTCTGCGAGTGACTCTGCCACCATTTTTGATATAGATACTCCCTTTTCTGACATCTCTATATTGCTTTCTATTATGGCTGCCGTATCCTTTGCAGCCTGGGCGCTCCTCTGGGCGAGGTTTCTTACTTCCTCGGCCACCACTGCAAATCCCATTCCTGCATCTCCGGCCCTTGCAGCCTCAACTGCTGCATTTAAAGCCAGTATATTGGTCTGGAATGCTATATCGTCAATGACCTTTATTATCTTTGCTATCTGGTCACTGGACTTCTTTATCTCGGCCATTGATTCCATCATATCCTGCATTTCCTTATTGCCTTTGTCAGCAGCAGCCTTGGCCTGTCCGGCAAGTACAGCCGCCTGCTTGGTGTTTTCTGAATTCTGCTTTATCATGGATGATGCCTCTTCCAGGGTAGAAGATGTCTCCTCTATGGAGGCAGCCTGCTCCGAGCTTCCTTCTGCCAGCTGCTGGCTTGTTGACGACAACTGCTCGGATGCCGATGCTACCTGGTCCGAACCCTCACTAAGGTTCTGTGCTACCTGGTTGATAGGTTTGGTTATGCTTCGAGTGACTATGAAGGCTAGCCCTGCTCCGACTAGTATAGTTATTATACTTAGGGCAGATACAGATATGAAGGCACTGTTGTAGGCTACCTTAGCCGCTTCTGCGTCCATCTTGTTCTTGTTTTCCTGAAACACCATGTTTTCATTCAAGGCATCCTGCCAGATCTGGGCTGCGGGAGCAGCTTTGTTTATAAGCAGATTAACTGCCTCCTGGCTCCTGTTGGCAAGTGCCAGATTCATTACCTTTTCCCGATGCTCCCGCGCTGCATTCTTTGACTGTACAATTCTGGCACATATAGCTCTTCCCTCATCATTATTTGTCAACTCTACTAATTCAGCTTCTGCTTCGTCATATACTGCCTGTACCTGCTCGATTTTATCAAGTTCCCTCTTCATGGCTGCCTGGTCCTCAAAAATCACCAGGTTCCTCATTGCCTCGCTTACGATATGTACTGACTCCGACATATCCTTTGCAAGTTTATACTTGTGTATATTGTCGCTTACAATCTTCTCAAGCCTATTTTCTATACTGTTCATATTTAATAACGCTATGAACACGATAATTATCATAAACAGCATAAGGCTGCTGAAACTAATTAGTAACCTTGTACTCAGTTTCATATTCTTTAGCATTTAAGTTCCTCCTTTTCCTTTTGTCTGATTTCTTTTAACATACCCATCTCCTCACTATCCAGAACCTTATCTATATCGAGCAGCAGAATAACCTTTCCCTTGACCTTTCCTACGCCCGTCAGGAATTCCTCACTGGAATGAGCACCGTATTCAGGCGGAGGCTCTATTTCTCCGGTTTGAATATTTACCACCTCGGATACCGCGTCCACAGCTATACCCATCTGTTTTTTCATCTCCTCCAGCTGTATTTCCACCACTACTATACATGTCCTCTCCGAGTATTCCTTCTCCTCCATGTCAAATTTAAGCCTTAGGTCCATTATGGGTATTATTTTTCCTCTTAGATTAATTACTCCCCTTATGAACTTCGGGGTTTTGGGTATGCTGGTTATTTCCATTATCCCTATAATCTCTTTTACCTTGTGTATCGGAATACCGTACTCTTCATGTCCCAATGCAAACGTCAGATACTTTCCTCCCTGTACTTCCATAAGTTGCCTGCCTCCTTTACCTGTACTCTCCATGTATCAACCGTATTTTATCTGCTTTCCGGGTTCACCTCCCTTAGGGATTCGCTTCTTATTTTTTCCCTTTTCTAAATCTGCTCCAGAATCCTTCTTTCTTCCTTATCCACCAGCTTCAACACATCTATAAGTATCAGATTCCGGCCCGCTGCCTTCCAGACCGAGAACTCTGCAGCTTTCCCATCTTTCCTATGTATAGGCTCTACCTCTGACTGCTGTAATTCCTCTACCCCGAAAATCCAGTCCACTGCCAGGCCAATCTGTTTTTTCATAAGTCCTACATCAACTTCTATTACGATTATATGAGTTCGATTATTATATGGAAGCTCATCCAAACCGAGCTTGACCCTCATATCCAAGACAGGCACAATCTTTCCCTTAAGGTTTATGAAACCCTTTATTGCTCTTTGAATCATAGGGATATATGTTATACTGGATATTCCTGTAATCTGTTTTACTACCATTACTGGAATAGCATACTGCCGCCCGTCCAGTACAAATCTTATATACTTCTTATCTTTAATCTTCATATGTTTATCTCTCCATAATCAGCCCGCATTCCCTCGATACTGGTAATGGTATCAAGGTGTCTGATGTCTTCCTTCACAAATTTATTCATTTGGGACAAGTCGGAGTATGTACATAATTTCCATCTGTCGGGCAATCTGCCACATAAGATGATGGTTAATAAATGCACCTAGTCCTTTTATTCTGTGGAACTCTAAAATGCTGCCAAGAAGGCAAATATGTTTATTTTAGTCAAGAAGTTGGGATGAATGTTTTACGACTTGCTTTAGCATTCAGCTTTGTAACCAAGTACCGTTAATTCGTAAATAAGTACGTACACTTAACGGAATATATGTCTCTGTATTAATTATATATACATAATGTATATAATTCAATATACAAATTAGTATACTCTAGCTGCCCTTAATTTAAACACTTTTTCTGTAAACGGTTGTTTTTTCGTTATAAACGGATTTTGTTCTGTTGTTCGCAAACAAAAAACCGCATTTCGCGAAATGCAAAAAGAATATATAATAATAATAATATAACATCGCGCAAACGCCGTCTTATATATTGAAAGCCCGGTAGTACTTCTGTCTTTGCTTACTGTTGCTTCCTATACAAATTGTTTATTTCTATTTGTAGGCTGTTTATACTTTAATATTAATGTAATAAATAATCAATTCTTTTGCTTTATGTATAAAAAAGCTTTT
>JAWLGL010000168.1:0-4611 GCA_041685035.1 Clostridia bacterium | reverse complement strand
CAAATTTTTCTTTCCATAAATTACCACTCTTGACAGGAAGAATACCTCTTGAATAACTTTCAGCAATTTCCTTTGAAAAAGGTATCTCCATTAGCAGTTCAATCCCTTCCCTTTCACAAAATTCATGTATTAGCCTGCTGTTGTCAGAAGCCTTATTCAGTACAATACCAAAAGGCAACCCCATCTTTTTAACAAGCTGGACTGCTATCTTTAAGTCATGAAGTCCAAAAGGCGTGGGTTCTGTTACCAGCACACAGTAATCACATCCCTCAATAGACTGAACTACTGTGCAGGAAGCCCCAGGTGAGCAATCAATTATTACAGTCATATCGTTTTTAATACGCCTTTTCAATTCACGCAAAATAGGTATGCTTATCGGCTCACCTACATTAAGCTTTCCTTGCATAAATGTGCTTTCCACGTTTGTTTCAACAACTCCGATAATTCTTTCAACTTCTCTGATTGCATCATTAGGACAGGCTATAACACACGCTCCGCAGTGATGGCAAATTTCGGGAAATACAAGAACCTTACCCTTTATTACAGCAATTGCATTAAACTGGCAAGCCTTTGCACAGTATCCGCATGCATTGCATTTTGTCATATCCGCTTCAGGCACCAGTACTTTTACTGGTGAATTTTCCTTAAGCTCAGGTGTTAAGAAAATTGCTCCGTTAGGCTCTTCTACATCACAGTCTATATACTGACAGGATGGTAATGATGCCGCAAGACTTGCAGAAACAGTCGTTTTACCCGTTCCTCCCTTTCCACTTAAAACAGCTATTCTCATCTCTAACCTCCTCATAAGTTTTTTATGCTATATTCGATTCACTGAGTCTTTTTAATATCTCTTCCATATCAAGCTTTTCCCAAGGCAGATCAAGATCATTTCTTCCAAAATGCCCATAAGAAGCAACTTGTTTATATAAAGGCCTTCTAAGATCAAATCTCTTTATTATAGAAGCAGGCCTGAAATCAAATGTCTCCATAACTATATTTCTTATCTTTTCATCATGAATCAATCCTGTACCAAACGTATCTATTGAAACGGAAACTGGTATAGATACACCTATTGCATAAGCAAGCTGAATTTCACATTCTTCTGCAAGTCCTGCCGCAACAATGTTTTTCGCTGCATGTCTTGCAGCATATGCGGCTGAGCGATCTACCTTTGTAGGATCCTTCCCGGAAAACGCACCTCCCCCATGCCTAGCGTAACCACCATATGTATCAACAATAATTTTCCTACCTGTAAGCCCTGAGTCTCCCTGAGGACCTCCTATAACAAAACGTCCTGTTGGGTTTATAAGAAATCTGGTATTCTTATCAATTAGCTTTTCATCAATGACAGGTCTGATAACATGCCTTACCACATCATCATATATAATTTGTTGATCAACATCAGGTGCATGTTGGGTGGATACGACTATAGTATCAACTCTTGTTGGCTTATTCCCTTCATACTCTACAGTAACCTGTGATTTTCCATCTGAACGTAAGTAATTTAACATACCAGACTTTCTGACTTCTGCTAGTTTCCTTGTAATACGGTGAGCAATTGCAATCGGCATTGGCATGTACTCAGGTGTTTGGTTGCATGCATAGCCAAACATCATTCCCTGATCACCGGCACCTATCTCTTCATCAGTTTGCATAACTTTATCTGCAGCATCAACAGCTCTATTTACGCCAAGTGCGATATCCGATGACTGTTTGTCAATTGATGTTATAACAGCGCATGTTTTGTAATCAAAACCATAGCTCGCATCAGTGTATCCAATATCTTTCACTGTCTGTCTTGCAACAGATGGAATATCTACATTACATTTGCATGATATTTCTCCTGTAATCAGAATTAAACCTGTGGTTACTACAGTTTCACATGCAACTCTTGCTTTAGGATCATTTTCAATAATTTTGTCTAGAACTGCGTCTGAGATTTGATCACAAATCTTGTCAGGATGACCCTCTGTAACTGACTCTGATGTAAAAAATCTTTTGTACATATTTACAATCCCCTTACAAAGTATATTTAGGGCTTATGCCCAATTATTTCACTATTAAATAATATTACTATTTTGGGCGTATGTCAATAATTATTGATATTCTTTTTGTCACTATGAAAAGCATAAAACACTGATACCTTACCGATATGCGTAATATTAATAGAACTTAGAAACACAGATGTATTTTGTTTATCTCTTAAATGAGAGTCTTAGTTCTACTCGTTAACCTTAATCATACTGGGCATTTGCCTATAACAATGCTTTGTTTTGCTATTAATGCTCCATTAATTTTATGAACAAGATATCTTGGTATATCGCTTTTACATTTCTGATTCATATTATTGAACAAAATACTCATCTTTTCCGTCCATGGGTTTTGATTTAAAAGTAGACGGGATAAGAAGTGAAAATATTACAACAAGAGTGAGTTCAACAGCTATAATAACCCCCGGGCTATATATATGGTTAAAAAGGTTTAATCCTCCTCCTGCTGCAAGTGTTACGACAAACATGATAGCTACAGCTCTGGCAGTATCTTTCATCCCAAGTTCTTTGAGTAAAACAGTAAATGTTGCCACGCATGGAAAATACAGTATAAGCACTACGGCGGCAGTAACCATCTGCATACTGTTTAGCCCGATAGGTTCAAGGAGTGCAATTGCTGCATCCTTCCTAACAGTACCGATAATCAGTGCAGCCACTGTTTCGTTCGGAAGTCCGAAAACACCTTTTACCAATGGAGAAAACAACTTGCCTATCCAAGCTATGATACCAGAAATATGTAAAAGATTGATCAGAAGTATACCTCCCAACACGTAGGGAATTGCCTCTTTTAAAAAGCACTTTATACGCATCCACAGTTTTTTAAGCTCAAGCTTTATATTAGGAACCCTGTATGGAGGAACCTCTAGCAGAAGGGTAGGAGTATTCCCTTTTACCACCTGCTTGAGAAACATACCCATTATAGCCCATACACTGAATAGAGTTACAAAAGTCAATGCAATATATACTCCTCCCAGTTTTCCAACTACTTTCACAATCAAGGATGTCTGCGCCATACAAGGAATTGTCGTGCATGTTACAACCGCTGTAATAAAGCGCTCTCTCCTTGTTTCTAGATTCCTTATAGCCAGTACGCCTGGAACATTACATCCACAGGCCAAAAGCATCGGTATTACCGAATAGCCGTGCAGACCTATTTTATGCAACAATCTATCTAAAATTATAGCAACTCTCGGAAGGTAGCCCAGGTCCTCAAGAAATCCAAACACAATGTAAAAGAGAACTATATAAGGCAGGACAATGCCCAATGTCACAAATACTCCCGTTGTCAAAACTCCCATAGCCCCTTCATAATCAATCTGTCTGCCGCTTAACTCTCCAATAAGGAGAGAATGAATCAAGCCTTGTCCACCCAATAGCTCACTTAACCATAGAATAAAAGGAGTATAAACCGCCTCGAACAGTCTAGATGTATATTCGGTTAAAATCTCACCTGCAGTAATAATCATCTTGAATATAAGGCAAAGTAAGACAAGCGCAATAGGAGGTCCAAGCAAAGGATGAATGGATATGTCCTGTAACCTTTCAATAAAGGTATGATGCCTGTGAGAAAGGTTCTGTACCTCAGCTACAATACTTCCAATTGTTTCCCATCTCTGTGATATGGAAATCTTGGGCCAAAGGATAGGCTGTGCACTTGTAAGTTTTTCTGGGAGAATATTAAGTCCTTCGCCTGTAAGACCATTCGTCGTAAGAACAGGAATTTTAAGAAGTTTTTCTAATTTATCGGCATCTATTTCAATTCCTTTATGCTTCGCGTCATCCCACATACTAAGAACCAGAACCATCGGTTTGCCGTACTCCAGCAATTGAAGTGTGAGGCTTAAGTTTCTCTCAAGATTTGTTGAATCAACAACGTTTACCAGTATATCTCCTGCTTCTATCATATCCACCGCAACTTTTTCAGATTCAGCTATAGGATCAAGCTGATATGTACCTGGAACATCAATAACATCATATTTCCGTCTATTGTATGTCAAATATCCTTTTGCGTATTGTACCGTAGTTCCAGGATAATTCGACGTGGTAACACTCACCCCCGTAAGATGGCTAAATATGGCGCTTTTCCCCACATTAGGGTTACCCATGAGAAGAATTTTCACTACTCATCCACCTCCACAAAGATTCTTGAAGTCATTCCGTGCCCTATTGCAATTTCTGTATTTCCTACCGAAACTATAACAGGACCAAATCCAATCTGTGCACTTTTTTTTACTATTCTGGATCCTATACGAATGCCCAAAGCTTCAAGCCTCGTGCACATCCCTCCGCCTCCATTGATTGCTACAACTACTCCAGATTGCAAATTTTTCATCACAGAAAGTGCCAACCTTCTCTTTTGCATCATATCTACACCCCTTTATATGGACATTGATAATCATTTTCGATTTGTTATCAAAAAAAATAACATATCCAACATTAATATAGTCAACCAAGTCTCATTATCAGGCTAATGCCCATTTTATTTCTAATAAATTTTAGTGCTGTTCCAAACTTACGTCAATAAACATGTGAACAGTTTTTCATTATAAAATTTATGCTA
>JAWLGL010000167.1:0-4749 GCA_041685035.1 Clostridia bacterium | reverse complement strand
CATTGAATAAATCGGTCAGATAATCATAGTCAATTATCAGGTGGCCTTCTTTCTCCCTGTCATTTATGTTAATGGTCAGCGATTCAACTTGCTGTCCACTGAAGTGCCACCTTGTTGTATATTCCGCAAGGTGCTCACCTTTAACGAACTTGGAATTTTGGTAGTTCAATACAATCTCAAATAAGTTCTCAGATGTTCTATGTTTTCCCCTTATATCTTTAAGCAGTAAATCGAAAGGGTATCTCTGATGCCGCAAAAGCGACAAATTTTCTTTTGCCACGGCTTGAGTAAAAGTCTTGAAATCCATATCCCCATTTATATTTATCCGGATTGGAGCTATATTGGAATACATGCCTGTGGTTTCTTTTTCTTTTGCATTTGACCTGTTCAGGGTTGTTGTGCCCAGTATTATGTCTTCCTTTGATGTTATCCTGTTTATGTACATTGAAAGAGCTGCCAGGAATACTGTATATGCAGATATTCTGTTCTCTGAACAGTATTGGTAAAGCTTTTCGGTAAGTTTTTTGGGCATCAGCATTGTCTTTCGTCTTGCCTTTACACCGGTATGGTTCAGATTACGGTTTCTCAAAACTGTTGTTTCAGGGATTGTCTCAAATTTTCCGCTCCAGAATTCCTTATCCTTTTGAAATCTGCCTGAATTCTTGTATTCTTCTTCACTAAAAACAAAGTCTGTGTACGAAGGTTTCTTTTCTTCGTTCACATCCAGGCCTTTACTGAATGCGGTATAGAACTCGATTATCTGGTTACCCAGCAGGCCCATTGTCCAGGCATCCGAAATAAGATGGTGGGTTTTGATATATAGTCCGCCGTCTTCATCACTAATCTTTACAAGAGCAAAATAGAAAAGGTCGGAATCAATCAACTCAAACGGCTTTTGGGCCATTTGCGCATCCCATTTATATAAATCGGTCAGTGCATCTTTTGATTTGCTGAAATCAAAAAATTCCAGCTTCCTGTATTCATATTTTGATATATATTGCTTGGGCTCCCCATCCTGTTCCACAATCTTTATACGCATTCCGTCATTGACTTCTATAAACTTGTTGAAAGCCTTCTCAACGAGCCCGTAATCCACGTCTCCCTTAAATCTTAAGGTCGACGCAATGTTGGAAATGCTTGAACCCGGATGAAGCTTCTCTATATACCATGTAACTTTCTGCGGGTGGGTCAAAGGATAGTATTGAACCTGACTATTCATTATTATCTCCATATTCATTCCTCTGAAGCAAATTAGCATTTTATACCAATATTATATAGTACTTTGATATTAATCTCAACAGGATAAAGTTGTTTGTGCTGCGGAAGTTTATTCTGCAGCAGGTGGGACGCGTGGGACGCGGGGACGGTTCTTCCGTCCCACTTTTTTTCAGACGGGATATCCCATTACCTGTACCTGAACAGGTAACAGAGACTGAGCCTGCTCCCAGTACTGACCGAACTTTTCCATCAGAATAGCAGCCCAGCGCCTGGGTATTGGAACAGAACTGTTGAGAAAAAAAGAAAAGACCCTGTCGGGTCTAAGCGGTAAACTGTATATTTATCTATTCAGGTTGGTCAGGCCACCAACTCTTCCAGCCCGGTAATTAACTTGGCCATGGAATCGGCGTGAAAGCACATAAAATCCCGCGCCTGCTTCTCAATGGTTTCATGTACGGTCAAGCCTGTCCGGGGGTCTTTCTCATTGTCCTTATCCTTGCTAGTAATGAATTCACTTACTGGAAACGTCCATATCCCTGAGACATTTCCCAGGTAGACATTATGCTGCGTAACCCGCTGACCCTTCTTCGTACGGTTCATGCCATACGGCTGTCTTCCGCATTCCTCAATATGTTTTTGGAGAGTCTTGAGAACCTGAAGCGTTTGTTTATCCTTAGCCCTTCTAAAGAACTCTATCAGTTCTTCTACTCCCCCGCAGTCCTGCCAGATTGATATGTAGTCAAAGAAATTAACAATCTCCCTGACAGGGTCAGCTGTTTTTTCAAATAAATCCAGCCTTTCCTTGAATTCCAATAACTCGGGCATCTCAGCCTTGAGCTTTCTTTTTGCCGTCCACTTCTTAAACATTAATGTACTCCTCCTTTGTATTTATTAGACTTCCGACAGTTCAACGATGTTAAACCTCAATCGAGACTAACCAGCAACCTCCGCAGCACAAAATAGTGCGCAGCTAAACAGTATATGAATATATACATACCCTCATACAACATCCTGCTGCGCAAATATTGACTCTACGTCATGGCGGCATTCTTAAAATATTCAGATAGGTTCAGATAGTATTATTATACCACCATGTGGAGAAACCTTCTATATGCAAAGCTGCACAAACTTTTAAGCTTGGTTTTGTACAACTTGACGAACTACAAAATATGAGAAGTGGAATAACGGGACGCGGGGACGGTTCTTCCGTCCCACTTTTTTTCGAGCAAAACAAATCATTGCCCTACTCTATTGCCTGCTTGGAGTAAGTAGTAACCTTTCTTTGTCTGCCTGTATATTATGTTAACAGTAGCAATTGATATTTATGCCTCTAAAGGCTTTAAGGAGATGAATAATAAATGGAAAATGAAAAATCCCAATATATACATCGGTGCACATGCTGGAAGGGTAAGCCTGTTCAAGTGCGGTATTATCATATTACCGCAATATCAATACCGATTGTATACAACAGATTTGGTGATCATGACCCAAACGGGCTGATGTACGTGCTTAAAGAAAACGAAGCTGCTGTAAGAAAAGCAGTTGAAGAAAATCCTTTTACACCAGTTGACCTTGTCCAGCCGCTTGTTATAAGGGCCAATGTTGGTGATTTGATTATTGTAGAGTTTGAAAACAAGCTTAACAGGCGTGCATCCATTCACATTCAGGGTGTAGAGTATGATGTTCTGGATTCTGACGGTGCTGCTGTAGGCTTTAACCCAGATACCACAGCAAGAAAAAAGATTAGATACAGATGGTTTGCTGATAAAGAAGGCATATTTATGTTCCATGATATGGCTGACCCAAGAAGTACCGAAGATGCCACAAATGTTCACGGGCTGTTTGGCGCACTGATAGTCGAGCCTGTAGGTGCAACCTGGAGTGACCCTGTTACCGGCAAAGAGATAAACTGCGGTTTATATGCCGATATACACCTTCCTGAACAGCCTGATTTCAGAGAATATGTAACAATATTTCATGATGAGCCGGAGATAAAGGATATAAATGGGAATACGCCTACAGACCCTATGACAAATCAGCCTCAGTCGACCATGCCTATTAATTACAGGGCTGAGCCTGCAAGAAACCGCCTGAGATTAGTTATGGAAGCGAGTGTATGTCCGGGATGTGAGGGTGAAGAAGTTTCCATGAGTTCATGGCCATTTGGTGACCCAGCTACACCTGTGTTACGTGCATACAAGGGAGACCCCTCAAAAATCAGGCTCGTTCATGGCGGAATCAAGGAAACACATGTGTTTCACCTGCACAATCATCAATGGAAACTGGAACCCGAAGACCCCAAATCAACTATTATTGATTCTATATCTTTCAGTCCTCAGGAATCTTATACCATTGAACCATTGTTCGGAGCCGGCAGCTTGAATGGCTGTATAGGAGATGTGATATGGCACTGTCACTTGTACCCTCACTTTGATGAAGGTATGTGGGGGCTGTGGAGGATTCTGGATAGATTGGAGGATGGTACAGGTGTTCTACCCGATGGTACTCCAATACCTGCACTTCAGCCATTGCCTGATAGAACGCCGCCTCCACCGAAGGATGATGAGCACCCGGGATATCCTCTGTTTGTTGCAGGCGAAGCTGGGAAAAAAGCATTTAAACCTCCTTTAGGTATAATAGGTGAGGAATTCAGGGAACCAACACCTCTTGAAGAAGCAAATTTTGTACCCAACGCTGTTCCCGGTGCTTTATACTCCAACCCTTCCCCGCCCGACTCACCGGTAAAAGTATTTGAAGTATCAGCTGTTCAACTGCCAATTGTATACAATAATCAGGGGTGGTATGACCCTGAGGCAAGGATATTTGTGTTGAAGGAAGATGAAAAAGCTGTTCTAAGTGGAAAAAAGGAACCTGAGCCATTTGTAATAAGAGCAAATGTAGGGGACACTATAGAAATAAGGCTCACTAACAAGCTTCCTCTTGAGATTGGAGGAAATGCTTTTCAGTTAAGAATGAATACCACCGAGGCCGGATGGCATATACACCTGGTTAAATTTGATACTATTGCCTCTGATGGCGGTGCCAACGGTTGGTGTAATAATTCCTCAGCCATACCGGGAGATACTCTTATTGAGCGTTTTTATGCAGATACGGAGTTAAGAACGGTATTCTTTCATGACCATCTGTTTGCAAATACCCATCAGCAGCATGGACTGTTTGGAGTGTTAATAATTGAGCCTGCCGGCTCGACGTACCATGATCCCGAGACGGGAGAAGAGATAAGAAGTGGAACCAAAGCAGTAATTCGGACGCCTGTACAACCTGACTTCAGGGAGTTTGTGCTGGCGGTTCATGATTTTGCTCTGCTTTTTGATAAAGACGGTAATCCGCTTAATCCGCCTCCTTTTCCAAATTCTCCAGATGACCCTGGGGTTATGGGTATTAACTATAAGTGTGAACCTCTGCAGTTCCGGAAAGGTGACCCGGCGTTTGTGTTCAGCTCATTTGTCCACGGTGACCCCGTTACACCACATCTTGAGACATACGAAGGTGAACCTATTAGAATCAGGC
>JAWLGL010000166.1:0-4792 GCA_041685035.1 Clostridia bacterium | reverse complement strand
ATGATGAAGAGTATACTGATTACGACTATGAGCCTGGGGAAAGGCACAAGTACGAAGTCCTGGCGGTATATGAAGATGGGGAGGAATCAGAAAAGTCCAGGCCGGCATATGTTGACACCACAACCGGTGATGATGATGATGAAGATGATAGTCCAACTTGCAGAATAACAGAGTTTTCATCTCCCGGAACGGTCAAGGCTGGGCAAGGATTTTACTTCTTTTTCGAAATCTGGGGAGAATATGATGAAGCCGAAATATGGGTAGGGAACGATAAGTTCGACCCATCTGAACGAGTGACAGTAGACCAGCCCGGTGAATACACTGCTGTAGCCAACCTGAAGGTAGACGGTGAAGTTGTAGATTCAAGGAACTGTGACCTCACGGTTATAAACGAATAAAAGGTTCTATTTTTAGCCCTGGCATATGCCCGGGGTTTTTTCTGTGTAAAAATTGACTAAGCGGGTATTAATTGAGCAATTTGCGATGTTCTAAACCCATTAATATACAGAGGATTAGGAATAGGCTAAAAATATTTTCTCCCAGAAAACTGCATCGCATTACCAGTGTTATTCCGAGGAGCAAAGCGATGTGGGAATCTATAAAACCTTAGATTGCCGCTGGGTCGTCAATGGGGGCATTCCCCCCGCATTGCGGATACTTCGTATCCTGTCTCCCCCCTTCTGCAGAAGGGCTTCGATGCAAGTCCGTACGCAGTGGGAGCCTAGCAATGACATACTGAATTTCTACGAAGAATTATTTTTACATAGCAAATAGCTCTAATTTTCTTTTTATTGCCAAAAGACGCCGAATCGAGTATAATTATTATGTTCAAGCAGTTTAATATCTTATTCAGTTTCAGTTCTCCGTTAAGCGTTGGCCTTTTACCTTCCCAAGGCCTCTATAGCTTGCCTCCAGACTGATACCCTGAGAATTAAATATATAAGATGTTGAGTCTGCTTATTATCAATCAAACAAAATTATTGAGTAAAGGAAGAGAGAATGAAGAACTTAAGATTTGAAGAACTGAACTTATCAAAGGAAGTTCAAAAAGCAGTTGCAGAAATGGGATTTGAAGAGGCAACGCCTATACAGTCCCAGTCAATTCCCAATATTTTTACGGGAAGCGATGTAATAGGCCAGGCTCAAACAGGTACAGGTAAAACCTGCGCCTTTGGAATACCTGCCATAGAGATGCTGGATCCTGAAGCTGAAGGAATACAGGTTCTGGTTTTGTGTCCCACAAGGGAGCTTGCAATACAAACAGCTGACGAACTCAAGAGCCTGTCAAGATACAAGAGAGGTGTAAAAATACTGCCTGTTTACGGTGGTCAGCCAATTGAGCGCCAGATAGCAGCTCTCAAAAACCGTCCGCAGATAATAATCGGAACACCTGGGCGAATCCTGGACCATATGAAGCGACGTACCATTAAGCTGGCAGGTTTAAAGATGTTCATACTTGATGAAGCTGATGAAATGCTGAACATGGGTTTCAGGGAAGATATTGATACCATACTGGGGAATGTCCCGGAAAAAAGGCAAACAATCCTTTTTTCAGCAACAATACCCAAGGAGATAATGGATTTGGCTGCCCGATACCAGAAAGAAGCTATCTTTGTCAAGGCTGCCCATAAGGAGCTGACTGTGCCCAATATCAAGCAGTTCTATGTTGAAGTCAGGGAATCAACCAAAGCGGAAGTGCTTTCAAGATTAATAGATACCAATGATATCAAGCTGTCTCTGGTTTTCTGCAATACCAAGAGAAGGGTTGACAACCTTGCCTCAGTTCTGCAGTCAATGGGCTATATGGTCGAAGCGCTGCATGGAGATATGCGTCAGGTTCAAAGGGACAGGGTGATGGCAAAGTTCAGGAAGGGAGCTATTGATATTCTGGTAGCTACAGACGTTGCTGCACGAGGAATTGATGTTGACGATATTGAGGTTGTTATGAATTATGACATACCTAATGATGAAGAATACTATGTTCATAGAATCGGAAGAACGGGGCGTGCAGGTAGAAATGGAAGGGCCTTCACCTTTGTGACCGGTCGGGAGCTGTATAAATTGAAAGATATACAAAGATATACAAGGTCTACCATTCTGCCTTTTAAACCTCCTTCCCCGATGGATGTTGAAGAGAAGAAGATAAACAATATACTGGATAAGATGAAGGAAACCATTGCAGAGGGGTATCTTTCAAGATATGTAGGCTATATTGAGAACATGCTTGAAGATGCCAGCCTGTGTGATGAACAGGGTAGCTGTCTCACTGCTTTGGATGTTGCTGCTGCCTTTTTGAAGATGGCAAGCGGCCAGAAAAATAACCTCGAATATCAGGACGAATACAGCAAAGGCATTGACGCAATGAAGACAGAGAATAAGATGGTAAGGCTTTTTATAAATATCGGCAGCAGCAGTAATATTCAGCCCAAGCATATTATCGAAAGTATTTCGGCTACCACAAGCCTTCCCGGGAAGAAGGTCGGTTCAATTAATATTTTTGACAAGTATACCTTTGTGGAAGTACCGAACGAATATGCCGTAGAAGTTCTGGCCTCAATGAAGAACCACAAGCTTAACGGAAGAAAAATAAACGTAGAAAAAGCTAATAGAAGATAGCCTGAAAACAAGGAGGGAGCGTGCCGGTGCCGGTGGAGTTATATCCCTGCACGTCTCCAGCTTACCTTGAATATGAGGGAATCAGTTTTATTCCAAAACCTTTTGAACTCTCCCTACAATACCATCAGTCAGTCTCACTTTAATTCCTCTGGGATGGAATGAGGACTTTGTCAGAATACTTGCGACCGTTCCCTCGGTCAGCTGGCCGGTTAATTGATGCTGTTTTTGAACAACCAGGACCCTTGCCCCCACGGGGACATCTCCTCTGTTTCTAGGGTCTTTCATGTTAAGTCTCCTTTTTTATATTATGTTTTAATTATACTTGAAAATAGATAAAAGAACAAACCACAGCACTGTTTTTATGTAAGAAGAGTAATGCTTTATGACTCCTCTGGAAAAGTTTATAAATTGTTTATCTTTGATTTATTGAAAGTACATAATTATAGTATAGAATTAAATTATAAGAGCACTTCAACTATTGACAATATAGAAAGGAGAATGAAAAATGAAGAACAGGAAAAAAACCCTTATTACAGTCAGTATATTATCAGGGATTCTGTTATTCACTGCAACGGCATTTGCCGACATAACTGCAAAATCAGGATATGAAACATTCAAGAGTGCCATTAAGAATACAGCAGCTGCTTTTACAAAGCAGTTTGACAGCTTCACTTTTGAAACAATGGTTTCCCTGAAGGATAACGGCAAGGTTATATTCGAACAAAGTACTCTGGCAAAAGTGGACATAAAGAACAACATGGAGGAAAATATCGATTCAATTGAATATGCAGCCGGTAAGAAACAAGAAACGTATAGCTATTCCGACAGCAAGACACGGATATTCCATTCGCCGTATGATGATGCCTATATTGTAACGGAATATGATACTGAAAACATCATGTCTATGACGCAAAGACACTTCAGGAATCCATTTGAAGAGGAAAGGGCAAAGGACTTGGAAAGGGTTTTCGATGCTGTGGTTGGCGACCTCAGAAACTATGTATCAGTTGATGAAAAGGATGGTGGAAGTCTGGAAGTATTTGGGTCATTAAATGAATCCCAGATACCTGCACTGGCCAATGCGCTGGCATCTCTGGGAGTCAAGCAGTTTGTCAATGAAAGGCCACGGCTAGACAACAACCAAAATATATTTCCCGAGATAGTTGATGATATATATATCAGAGGAGTAAGCGGAAATGCAGATGTATCAAAGGATAATATTGTAGAAAAAATTCTAGGGACAGTTGAGATTTCCGGCAAGGATAAAGATGGGGTTGTACATGAATTGACACTTGATATTGTATTCAAGGTATATGATATAAACTCAACACATGTAACCAAGCCTGACCTTACAGGTAAGGAAGTCAAGATAAACAAAGTGATGAGGCCGGAGAGCCAATATGCAATTGATAAAAGATACCTGGGCAAGTGGAAGAATGAAGTCACTGAAATCAAAGACCAGGAGATAGCAAGAAAAGCCGTAAGATATATAACAATCAATTCGGTGGACGATAAATTTGTAAGAGGAAGCTACAGCGAACAGTACTTCGATGAGGAAAGACAGAATGAGGAATTTGAGTTTGAGGCCAGGATTGTTGATGAGAATTATCCGGAGCAGGTAAGAGCAGATAGTTCCACAAAGACAATGGTGGTCAGGCCAATCAGAGCCAACCAGGCTGAATTTGAGTTCGTGAACAGTAAGGGAGATAAGGAAAAAGTCAGACTTCACTTTAATCACACCGAAATTTTCCTGGCTCCTATACAGAGCCGGCTGGAGCATGGACAGTTCTACAAGGTGTTTGAGTAAGACAAACCTGTGTAAGAGTTAGAACCTAAATACCAAATACAGCATTGCTTGGCTTATGTTATTGCGAGGGTCCCACTGCGTACGGACTTGCATCGAAGCCCTTCTGCAGAAGGGGGGAGACAGGATACGAAGTATCCGCAATGCGGGGGGAATGCCCCCCATTGACGACCCAGCGGCAATCTCAGACCTGTGAGGAATACTTCAGTTAATTAAGGCATGCTCATGGGTTTGAGATTACCATGTCCCTGGCACTCAAGTGAGAAACTCCACTAAGCATATAGAGTGCCGGGTCCTCGTAATGACACAGGTAGGAAGATGCAGTTTATAATAAACGACTTTAGACAGGGACAAATTTTCGGTAATCTGTAA
>JAWLGL010000165.1:0-4792 GCA_041685035.1 Clostridia bacterium | reverse complement strand
GGGAGAACTTCCGTATGAAATTGACGGGGCGGTAATAAAGGTTAATTCCCTGGTTCAGCGGGAATTGATGGGCAGTACTTCCAAGACTCCAAGGTGGGCAATAGCATACAAGTATCCGGCTGAGCGGCAGCAGACAGTTATCAGGGATATAATTGTCCAGGTTGGAAGAACAGGGGCCCTTACCCCGACAGCTATACTTGAGCCTGTCAGGCTTGCAGGTTCTATGGTAGGCAGGGCTACACTGCACAATATTGATTACATCAGGGAAAAGGATGTCAGAATAGGAGATACGGTAACGGTTCAGAAGGCCGGAGATATTATTCCTGAAGTGGTTGAGGTGCTCAAGGATAAGAGAATTGGAGAGGAAAGGGAGTTCTTGATGCCGGAGATGTGCCCTGTTTGCGGCGCTCCTGCAGAAAGGGTTGAAGGTGAGGCTGCGGTACGGTGTACAGGTATTGAGTGCCCTGCCCGTCTGTTCAGGAGTATAGTGCACTTTGCATCCCGTGATGCCATGAATATTGAAGGACTTGGGCCTGCAATAGTGGACCAGCTTCTTGAAAGTGGGCTTGTGAAGAATATTGCCGACCTTTACTACCTGAAACTTGAAGACCTTGTGAACCTCGAGAGAATGGGGAAAAAGTCATCAGAGAATCTTTTGAATTCAATCCGGAAGTCCAGGTTAAATGGGTTGGACAGGTTGATTTACGGCTTTGGGATAAGGTACATTGGATTGAGGTCTGCACAGATACTGGCTGAGAGCTTTAATAATCTGGACGAGCTCATGGAAGCCACTCTTGACAGGCTTTTGCAGATACATGAAATAGGAAGTAAGACTGCAGAGAGTATTGTGGATTTCTTTGGAATGGAGCAGACAAGGCATACTGTTGATAGACTCAAAGAGGCCGGAGTTAATATGCAGGGAAGAAAAAGGCAGCTTAAGGACAGCAGGTTTGAAGGGCTAACCTTTGTTCTCACCGGTGCCCTTCCGGGTTATACCAGACAGCAGGCAGCCGAGGTGATAGAGGGCTTCGGAGGCAGAGTGGCGGGAAGTGTATCGAAGAAGACCGATTATGTATTGGCCGGAGAGGATGCGGGGAGCAAGCTGGAAAAGGCAAGGACGCTGGGAATAAGGATTATCAGTGAGGAAAAGTTCAGGGAGATGATAAAAGAATAAGGGCGTATATTACGCCCTCTGTTTTTATATTACATATGAGGTTATCTACGAACTATCCATTTCATGTGTGTCCCAGGTTATTCTTAATACTTTATTATCATCTTTTTTTAATGTTCTGAGTCTATCCAGTTCGCTTATGCAGCTTTGATTCAGTTTGTAGAACTCATCTTCTAGCACTTCTGGTTCAATATGATTGATGACAGAATACTTTATGTCCCAGAAATCTCCACTATACATATATTCCTCGGTTCCAACCCACTGGTCGTATACATATTTAATGTATTCACTGATATAAGCATAGGACTCATATTCTGTTTTAAACTGTTCAGTCCTTGTGTCTACCAACAGGGTTAACTCTTTCAGGGCCTTGCTATCTTCTGGACGTGTTGCAGACAGATGCCTCGAGAAAACCTGCAATCTCTCTATCAACAGCTTAAGGGTCTGTCTTTTTTTATCTGCCGCCTTCAGAGGGTGCTGAAGATAGAACCATATGCTGTGGGTAGTACCCAGGTCGGGAATTTCAGGTTTATACAGAGGTATGTTCTGCCAAGATGTATCCAACATCAAATGCAGAATTTCCTCACACCTCTCTCCAATTTTCTGTAGAGGATATATAAACCGATAGTTGTCAATAAATAACTCAGTGGAATCAGCAATCCTTGACTGTAAGGTGGTACTACGTCCTTCCTTTGAATCAATATAGTCCATGTATGGGGGCTCTACAATCTCCAGCATTTCAGTCCATCTATCCAAATTGACAATTGCCTCTGCGAACTTACAGTCAAACTCAAACTGCAGTTGTTCTATAGTGCTGTCATTAGTTGAGTTCTCCTCGCGCTGAATCCGAGCCTCAAATTCAAGCAGTTTCTTAAATGAATTGTTGAATCTCTCTCTAAGATTGTTGCAGTCCCATATCATTTCTCTTAATGTAGATAACAGATATTTAGCGTTTTTTTCCGCCATTTCAACATCCCTCCTTCAACAAAAGTTTTTTGTTTCGGTTTTACTAACGTCCTGATGGTAGAATCCTACATCAACAATAAATTCAATTTATTTTATATTCTATTCTATCATAATTTTCTGAAGAACGTAACCACTTGATGAGATAATAAAAAAGAGATAAGGCAGAAATGCCTTATCAATCTGAATTTATATAATAGATTTTCTTCCTTCCATCCATCCTCTTAATTCTTTTTCTACTCCACCTGAGCATTCGCCTCATGTTACGCTTGAGGCAGATAATATTTCCCCTATAATAATTCAGCAGTTCTTCAATCTGAACGGAATTTGCAGTTCGTAAAGCTAGGCCTGAATCAACAGCATTATTATAGTTAACGATAAGCATTTGTGTGTATTTTCTGAAGTCACGGTAGTTTCTGAGAATGTTTTGGCGCACTGTCCTATAATGACTCCAGTTATCGGACGAAGCTTCATGTACAGCTGAATCCGGACAGCTTATTTTAGTATAAAAATCATACAGTCTCTCCATTGAGGAGAGAAAGTTCTGCCTTTCATGAGCTGCACGTCTTGTTAAGAACCTGATAAGATTTTCTTCCTTACTTGAAACATTAAGTCTTTTCTCCAGTTTCTCAAAGTGGGAGCTGCATTGGCTGATTACGTCTATTAGAACCTTATTGGTTTCTAGAAAACCTGCGTGTGGGGTGGCACGGAACGTAATCTCAGATATGACCGGATGATTCCATTTCTGCTGAGGAGTTGCCCACTCGTAAACACGCAAGTGCAATTGCTCGACCGCTTCATAGTATGCTCCCCAATCATCCTCCACAGCAAAACAAATTTCATCGAATAAATCCATCAAGCTGGTGAAAGCGTTGAAGTCATTAACCGAATGTATATTGAGCAGCAGGTCGCGGAAAAAATACAGCTTATCAATAGATACATCTGCTTTTTCCTGTCTGGTATTTGCCGATTCTAATAGAAGGTTTATTTCAGACCGAAGTTCATCAGCAGTCACCGTATGAGGTGGTAAATTATTAACCGCAGTAACATCATCACTTGCACCAACATATCCATTGATAGATTTAAGAAGCTGCCGGGAGTCAATTACTATTGATTCCAGTGAGGGTTCAAAAATGTCTATGTGGTCATTCAACTTAAGTGAAGGCGATATACTGCTTTGCATGGAGGCCCATTCCTTGTATTCGGGGCGCAGAGAGTCCATGGCTTCCCGCCACTCATTAAGCTTCTCTACTGAGCGTGAATACAGCCGGTTCAACTCATTTTCAAAATTGAAATCCTCCGGTAGGTATTGGTCGTCAAGGGCATTCAGGGATTCTTCCTCCAAGAAGGACAGTTCCATGAATAAATCCTCCAGTTCATAATACACCTTGAGAAAATCCTGACCTTTCTGATTCACATCCTTAACCATTAGTGCCATCTTCAGTGGTAAGACGCGCGGAGCCTTCTTCGACAACATTTAATAACCCCCTTCCCAAAGTAATTGGTATAAGGCATCTCGTTACATAGTCGATGAGATTAAGATATTAAAAGAATTATTTATAGAATCCTATCATATTTCCCAAAAAAAATGAAGTGTCAATATCTTTGAATTTTATGATAGAATAGTAGCGCAGACTGAGCAAGGAGGTAAAGCATATGTCGGGACATTCGAAGTGGGCCAATATCAAACGCAGGAAAGAATCAACCGATGCCCAGAGAGGCAAGGTATTTACCAAACTGGGTAGAGAAATTGCAGTAGCTGTAAAGGAAGGCGGGCCTGACCCAAATGCCAATACAAGGCTCAGGGATGTAATAGCTAAGGCAAAGGCTTCAAATATGCCTAACGATACTATAATGAGGAGCATCAAAAAGGCATCAGGTGAAGCTGATGGTGCCAGTTATGAGGAAATTGTGTATGAAGGCTATGGACCGAGCGGAGTGGCGGTGATTGTTGAAGCCTTGACCGATAACAGGAACAGGACGGCCGGAGAGATGAGGCATCTCTTTGATAAATACGGGGGTAACCTTGGTACAACTGGTTCTGTTGCCTGGATGTTTGACAAGAAAGGGTTAATCCTTGTTGATAAAAATGAAGTTGTCGAGGAGGACTCCCTTATGATGCTTGCTCTTGAAGCCGGGGCAGAGGACTTTAATACAGAGGACGAGTATTTTGAGATAATTACAGCGCCTGAGGATTTTTCAAAGGTGCGTGAGGAGCTTGAGGGTAAGGGCATAGATTTCTCGACAGCTGAAATCCAGATGCTCCCGCAAAATTATGTGAAGCTTGATGAGGAAGCGGCAAAGAAGATGGAGATTCTTATTGAGAAGCTTGAGGACAATGATGACGTGCAGAATGTGTATCACAATTGGGAGCAGGAGTAGGAGTAAGCATACATTTTAGCCTTTTATGTCAGGGGGACAGGAACAGTATCACAATATTGTGCTACTGTTCCTGTCCCCCTGACATTTATGAACTTTCCCGATACGCAGGTCATATAATGTGATTAAGGGGTAATTCATTAGTTAGGGAAAATGAATTAACAACTCATAAGGACTGCGAAATCAAGATAAACTAGATGCTTGTTATACTAAATTTCAGACCGAAATTAATTCGCCATCGTGGCTCAATAATTCCTAGAATTGACGTCCTGTCAATTC
>JAWLGL010000001.1:0-27758 GCA_041685035.1 Clostridia bacterium | reverse complement strand
GGAGGGTGTTAGTATTTCTTTTTCACCCTCACCCCAACCCTCTCCCATCAAGGGAGAGGGAGTATCTAGTTTATCTTGATTTCGCAGCCCTTATGAGCGGTTAATTTATTTTACCTATGTTTATGGTTCACTTTTTACCCGACCGGCATATTATGTTATCAGATTTTCAGGTCATTACATAAACAGGAGGGAGAATTGAATAATGATTACATATACGTCTATCGGCCTGAAGGATTATGTCGATTCATCGGTTTCGCCCGAAGAAAGCATAGTCTTAAGGTACTGCAAGTCTTTTTCGCCTAAAATTGATATTCAACTGCTTAAAAGTGTTTCCATAAGGGAAGGCTGCCGCATAGTCGGACCTGTAGATTGCTGCGGTGTCAACATCTTTGTTCTGGACATGGCATCCTATATGGCTGACGGCAACTTTAAATCCTCAGTTGCCTGCACTTCCATCGCAAGATGCCTGGAGCAGGGAGCGAAAGGGCTGGTTACGTGCTCTTCAGGCAACACAGCATCGGCAATAGCAAGGTACAGTAAGAACCATCAGCTCAAAACATACATATTCATGCCAAGAATATCGGCCTATAAGTTTGATTTTTCTCTGCTCAAAGAAGGCATTCACGAGGTGGAGATACTTGATAAACCTGAATGGGAAATAAACGCAGCAGCAAGAGAATTCGCCCGCAGTAATTCACTGCCTTTTGTTCCTTCAAACGAATATCAGCTCGAAGCAAACTCATGCAGAACCTTATTTGTTCTCGAATATATGCTTGAAAATGATACAGCTTTTCAGTGGGTCAGCCAGGCTGTCTCGGGAGGTCATGGACCGGCAGGTTTTTATAAAAAACTGTATTCCCTTATGAAAGAAGGCCTTGAATTGGATTCTGTTCCCGGATTTATCGGTGTCCAGCAGGCCGGCGTCTGTCCCATGTATAATGCCTGGTCCAATGACCGCAGTCATCTAGCTGAGGAGGATATAAACCTTCATCCGGATAATATTCTTGAACCTACTCTTTATTCAACACGGCCAGAAAATAATTACAGGTATCTCCACGGTATAATCAGCGATAATGGCGGCGCTTTTTACTGCATAGACCAGTCAGACTACCAACGGCTTGAGGAGGATATCCTTGATATTATTCTTGAACTGGGCATAAAGCCTAAAATTAAAAAAATAGGCAATCAGTCGGCAATTATGGAAAAGGCAGGCATATTGAACGGCATGGGCATACTTAAGGCTATTGAAGACCGGATAATTAAGCCCGGAGAGAATGTACTTCTTACTTTTACAGGTACAACTGAAAATCCTGATTACTGAATACAGCTTTTATACTTTTCAATGTACCCTGGGTGTCTCAAGGGTACATTTTCAATTTTATCATTCTTTCGAGTTTCCCTTTGATTTGATAGCCGCCTGTATATTTTTCTTCCGGTATACAAATATTAAAGGTTGTTCATTTATACTACTGCGAGGTAAAATATGGCAAAAAAACCCGGATTCTTCGGTACTGTTTCTTCACTTGTAGGAATTCCATTTTTAATGGTTCTGGGGAATTCCATACTGATACCGCTGCTACCCCAGATTCAGTCTGATTTGCAGATTTCGGATTTTCAGGCTAATTTGTTTATTACCCTGTTTTCGGTCCCTGCGGGAGTAACAATACCAATAGTGGGGTTTATTTCAGACAGGTTTGGACGGAAGGTTGTGCTTATACCTGCATTAATCACCTATGCCCTGGGCGGTATTGTATCGGGTCTGGCACCGGTATTTTTTGACAATCCCTTTGGTGTCATGCTTGGCGGAAGGGTTATTCAGGGTATAGGCGCAGCGGGAACCGCCCCCGTAGCCATGGCACTGGTAGGAGACCTATTTACATCAGCCCAAAGGAGTAAGGTTCTGGGAATACTTGAAGCCTCGAACGGCTTTGGAAAAGTGCTGAGCCCCATTCTAGGCTCATTAATCGGGCTATTTATGGTGTGGTTTTCGGTGTTTTATATTTATCCCGTAATAGCCATCCCGGTAGTCCTCCTGCTGGCCTTTATTGTTAAGGAATCCAAGGCCAAGCAGAACAAGCAGTCATTTAAAAAGTATCTGGCCGGTGTCGGGGAAACATTCAAAAATAAGGGAGTATCCCTTATACTTAGTTTTCTTGCCGGAATGATTGCACTGTTTATCCTCTTTGGAGTATTATCCTATATTTCGGATGTCCTTGAAGAAAGGCATGGAATTATTAATTTACGGAAAGGCTTTATTCTTGCTGTACCGGTTCTTTTTATGACCATTACCTCGGTGGTGTCGGGAATAGTACTTAAAAAGAAAAATCTGATATACAAGGTATTTGTAATTATAGGCATGGCTATACTTACTGTGGCCATGACACTGGGTGCATTTTTCTCCAACTTCATCGTGCTGCTGGTACTTATATCACTTATGGGAATCGGGGTAGGCATGACTCTTACTTCGTTGAATACCATGGTGACAAGCTGTACAAAGGTAGCCAAGAGAGGAGCCATAACCTGCTTTTATGGCAGCGTACGTTTCTTTGGGGTAGCTGCAGGACCTCCCATCTTCAGCATCCTCGAAAAGAGGGGAAGCCTTATACTGTTCCTCGTGCCGGCTGTTACAGTCCTGCTAATCGGGATACTGTCAACTATATTTATTAACCAGAACAAGATGCTTGAATTCCAACAGGAGCAGTAGGGTAAGGCATCACCTGTTAAAAATAAGACTGGTGACACCTTCAACCACCTTTACAAAAACCAGCATTATACCTCCAGCCATTAGTGGGCCCACAGGAAACCCTTTGAAGAATATAATACCTATCATTGTTCCAACTATTATGCCTATTACATACTGGGGGAAGTTTTTGACAAACATGAAGCCGCTCGCATTGAGCTGGCTTGCAATTATACCTGCAATTATGGCAATAATCCCCGACATTGACGTGAATGTCTTTAAAACATCATTCAACAGTTTGTCATTTAATATCATAGGTACAAGGACAGACAGGTTCAGAAAAAGAAGCCCTACTTCAAGGCTTCTCCTTTCAATCAGCGGAAGGAATCTATCCAAGCTAAAAAATTTAATAAGAAGCAGTGTTGCCGCTGCTGCCGCAGTTACATTCGATTTTGCGCATATTCCAAGTATCAGGACAGCTACGAGTATAATTATATCATTGGTCACTGGACAGCCTCAATATAAGAACTGATAGAATATTATATGTTTCGGCTGCCGCAGATATTAGTATACATTTGCGCCAGATTACTCCCCTACTGCCTTTATTACCAGTCTTTTTTTTCTCTGACCGTCAAATTCGGCATAGTATATCTGCTGCCAGGGCCCGAGATCGAGTTTTCCTTCTGTTATAGGCACAATTACCTCATGGCCGATAAGCAGGCTTTTCAGATGGCTGTCCCCGTTGTCCTCTCCGGTTCTGTGATGACGGTAGTCGGGCCTGTAGGGAGCCAACCTCTCCAGCATCTCGTCTATGTCTGAAATTATTCCATCTTCAGCATCATTTACATATACTCCTGCAGTTATATGCATGGCCGAGACCAACACGAATCCTTCCTGTACGCCGCTTTTATTCACAACTTCGGCAACCTTGTCGGTTATGTTTATGTATTCCCTGTGGTTTCTGGTGTTGAAATACAGATATTCTGTCCGGCTTTTCATTAGAAACTCTCCTTTTGTCTTTCAGATTTTAAGTATATTATATACTCGTACCCGTTTTAATAAAAGTAAGGCTTTTATCAATATTCATACTTTAAATCTATCTTGAATACTAATTACAAAATACTGGTTTTGGTGAACGAAGCATGCTTGAAAAGTTGGTAAAACTCAATATAACACTTGTTCTAATCCTGATTTTGCTTTCTCTTATACATTTTCTTCACGGCTACATTGAAGCAAATATAACGAGAGAATATTTTATCTGGGAGATATCTGCCGACAAATAGAGTAGAAGGACATAAGAATCCCTTTTCATGACTACTTTATGCAGCATGAAAAGGGATTCGACACTTAAGCGTAAAATTTCCGAACCAAAACTTCCAACTTGCCGGATACGGTGAGCAGATGGTCGGTTACAGCACTTACGGCCTGAGATATCTGCGTTTCCTTTTCTACCGATAAAAATATCTCTTCTATGTCTTTATATACATCCTGGAGAGAAGAGCTAAAATCAGTAACTATTGAGGTTACCTCTTCGGATTGGGCTGACTGCTCCTCAGTTGAAGCTGCTATACTCTCAACGCATGTTGCAACAGACTGGGAGTGCTGAATAATTCTGTTGAACTGCTCCTTTAATGTTTCGAACCGCTCCATTCCGTCCACAATATAACTCTTGCCTTCTTCAATGGCAGTAACCGTTTCTTTTGTGTTGTCCTGGGTTTCCTTTATTATTGAACTAATTTGGTGGGTTGCATCATTTGACTGTTCAGCAAGCTTTCTGATCTGGTCTGCAACTACAGCAAACCCTTTTCCGTGCTCCCCTGCCCTTGCCGCCTCTATTGAGGCATTCAATGCCAGGAGGTTTGTCTGGTCCGAGATTGACGATATGGCTTCAATTATTTTTCCTATCTGCTGTGATGACTTACTTAGATGGTTTATTACTTCATATACCCTGTCTTCAGATGCCACTATATTTCCCATGGCTTTTTCCAACTGCTCCAACACCCTGCCTCCCTTGACGGCGATTTGATATGTCTCTCCGCTTGTGTTAGATACTTCTGAGCAGAATGAAGCTACTGACTGTGAATTTTTAGCCTGTTCTTCAGTGGTTATCAATATGTCATTTATAAGTCTGCTGTTTTCTGCAACTATATCCTTTATGGTCCTTGTATTGGAATTAATGATATTTATTTCATTGGTATTTTTCTCTACATTTTTATAAAGGTCGCTTGAGGCATGAGATATAGCCTTTGCAGTTTCGTCTATGTGTTTTATTATATCGTCCAGCTCCCCTGCAAGGCTGTTAATCTCCCTTGCAATAGGCTTTAGTCTCCCCATCCCCCCAACATCAAGGGTCTCATCAGTCTTTCCGTTCAACAGGTCTTTTACAAAATCGGTAACCTTATATATAGGTCTGATTATTTTCTTATAATTTACATAGCTTATTCCTGCGGCCGGGAGTAATCCCATATTGCAAACCAGGAACAGCTTAATAATATCCGGCAGACTCCTTAAATCAAGTAAAAGGACGATTAATACTGCCATAGAATTCAGGGTTAATATCCCTACAAAGACCGTCTTAAGAACATACCTGAAAATAGAAACCTGCCCAGACGCTACTGCCTTAAGCACATTGATTCCCCCTTATTATACCTGTAGCTTTGAAAATATAGAACCGGATTTTTACATGAAAGACTTGCTAAAACTTCCTACTCTACGCTTCTGGTATAGTCTTTTGCAACTCCTCTGATGTCACTATACTTATGATACTACACCCAATTATACAAGTCAATTCTGTTAGCTCAGATTAAGGGCCAAACATTAAAAAGCTTATGCAGCGCGGAAGGTGTTATTTGTGTTTCAGGCGCTTAAGTAAAAGATTCTGTTAAGCTTATCGGGTGCCGGAGCATCGTAATTACACAGCCGAGTCAATGCAGGATTAATTTAAGCCCGAGGTTAATTATTTATAATCAAACTCCCATAATGAACTGACCATTTTGGGCTTGATATTTAAGGGGGGCATGTATTGAGAAATTGGAAAGAAGATGATATCATTAGATAAACCAATTTATCTGCTCTGCAAGCAGCCGGTTAATTTAAATCCCTTTATCAAGGAGGACAGTATTATGTGGAAATTGCGCAATATTTATCTCTACCTGGTATGTTTTGTTACACTGATGATGATGGTATTCGGTACGGTAAACATCATAGGAAGTATTACAGATATAATTTTCCCGGTAGACTATTCCTACCATATACCCAAAATGGATACCAGTGATTCGACTGAACCGACCGAAAAGCAACTTGAAGAAGCTCGGCAAAGAGAACAACAGAACCGCGATATGGAAAACAAGAAAAGACTGATAAAGGCTGTATCCTTTGTCCTCGTTGCTCTGCCCGTTTTTGTATACCACTGGAGAAAGATTGAGAATGAAAAGAACCATGGTATGCCTGCTTAATTGATTCATATACTACAAGGCATCTCTGCTAAAACTTAAAGACCGTTGGATGTATAGCATCCTCCTCAACATAATTATAGTTGAACAGGTCTTCTTTTAAGACCAGCGCCCTCTTTACCGCCCCGTACCCAAATCTGCCTCTTATACGGTCTATGCAGTAGTCCAGTCTTTCCAGCTTGTCATGTTTCCTGTCCGCAAACATTGACATCTGTATAAACCCATCAACTGCCGCCAGGTCCGTAACCCTTACTCCAAGAAGTCTTATACTGACATGCCAATCCCAGCACAACCTGAATATATAGAAAGATTCCTTGTAAATCTCCATAACAGTGTTTGTGTAAAATCCTAGGCCGGCTTGACGTTCTATAGTATTAAAACTGCTGTCCTTTATAGTAATCTGAACCGTTCTTCCTGCCATTCCATGCTGTCTCAACCTCTGGCCCACACTTTCAGAAAGAATCAGCAGGAGCATCCTGACCTCCTGCTCATCGATCAAATCCCTGGGTGTTGTAAGTGAATTACCTATACTTTTGATTCCCTGCTCACAGTCTGTTCTCTGTACCGGAGAATTGTCCATGCCGTTTGCAAAATACCAGAGTGTCCGTCCCCACTTGCCAAGAAACTTCTCCAGAGTTACAGGATTACACCTGGCTAAATTTCCTATTGTATGTACTCCTATATTGTTAAGCTTTCTTTTGGTAGCTCTCCCTATATAAATCAGGTATTCACAAGGCAGGGGAAATACCTTGCTCTCAATATGTTCAGGCATGATGACCGTAATCGCATCAGGCTTTTTTATGTCACTTCCCAGTTTGGAAAATACCTTGTTGTAAGACACGCCTATGGAACATGTAATGCCCAACTCATCCTTAATCCTCTCCTTGATTCTCCAAGCTATGGCCTCCCCGTCTCCAAAGAGCCGGCGGCTTCCTGTTACGTCAAGCCAGCACTCGTCAATCCCGAAAGCTTCTACCCTGTCGGTATAATCGGAATATATCTTCCTCACCATCCTTGAGTATTTGAGGTACAAGGGAAAATTAGGTTTTACCGTAACCAGACCTGGACATATACTTTTAGCTTCTCTCACCGGCATTCCTGTCTTTACTCCATATCCTTTGGCTAATTGGTTCTTTGCCAGCACTATACCGTGCCTTATGCTTTCAGATCCACAGACGGCTGCCGGTTTATCCCTTATCTCCGGATTCACCCTGCACTCTACCGAAGCATAGAAATTATTGAGGTCGGAGTGAAGTATTGTTCTAAGCATTATGTATCATCCTTATAATAATATGCAAACACGTGTTCGTATATTATTATACTCAGTTGGCAGGAATATGTAAAGAATTGAAAAAGTTTTTATTCTTAATAATAAATGCTATAATACTGTTCAGAAGGATTAACTGGAAGGAGTATTGTCATGAGAGGGTTTGTACGGGTATCTGCCGCAGTTCCACAGGTGAAAATTGCAGACTTTGAGTTCAATAGGGAACAGATTCTATCTCTGTGGAAAAAAGCGTTTAAACAAAACAGCGTTCTGGTATGCTTCCCTGAGTTGTGTATAACCTCATACTCGGCTAAAGACCTTTTTAATAACACCCTTCTTCTCCGGGAAGCTGAGAATTCACTTTCATGGCTCCTCAACAGAGGTAAACATATAGGCACCATTGCTATAGTAGGTATGCCTGTGGTATATGAGAACGGCATGTATAACTGTGCCGTGGCAATACAGGGTGGAAAGATTTTGTGTGTTGTTCCCAAGAGCTATCTTCCCAATTACGGTGAATTTGAGGAAGGCAGATGGTTCAGGCCGGGACGGTTTATAGTTCCGGAAAAGTCTATAGACATCCTGGGACAAACCGTTCCCTTCGGGACCGATATCCTGCTTTCAGCGGACAATATACCTAACTGCAGAATAGGAATAGAGATATGTGAGGATATATGGGTTCAGGCGTCTCCACATATCTACCAGATAAACTCGGGAGCAATAATCATTGCCAACCCATCGGCATCCAACTTCACCATCGGCAAGTCCGAAATCAGGGAATTTCTGGCCCGCAGTGCATCGGACAAAGGGAAGTGCTGTTATATCTTTACCTCCGCAGCTCCCGGCGAGTCATCCGAGCTTGCATGGGATGGTCAGCATTTCATCTGTGAAAACGGCAGAATTATTGCCAGCGGGCCCCGGTTCAGCCGGGAGCCACAGCTTCTTACGACCGATATTGATATAGAGTCCCTGGTTCATGACCGTATAACCATAGGCACCTTTGGAGACTGCGCCGATGCAAACCACAAGGCCTTCAGGCTTATCGGTTTTGATGCAGTTCCCCAGGACAATGACCGGACTCTTCTGAGAAAAATAAACCGTTATCCTTTCATTCCCTCCGACCCTGTCAGATTGGCTGAGAGGTGCTGGGAGGTGTTTGAAATCCAGACAAATTCCCTGAGGACACGTCTGGAAAAGATAGGATGCAGTAAGATTATTCTTGGAGTATCAGGAGGACTTGATTCCACTCTGGCAGCACTATCAGCCACAAATACACTGGACACAATGGGTCTGCCACGTTCCAACCTCTACTGTATTACCATGCCGGGCTTCGGTACTTCTGAAGAAACGAAAAACAGCGCCCAGGAACTCTGCAGGCATATCGGTGCCACCCTTATTGAAACCTCAATAAACGATATAAGCTGTCTAATCCTGAATATCATAGGGCACCGTGCTGTATCAAATGTCTCCTGCCTCAAGGAGCTTGCAGACAATCTCCGCAGTCATCCGGAATTCGGAGACACAACACTGGAAAATGTTCAGGCACGTGTCCGTACGCTTTTGCTTATGTCTTATGCAAACAAGCTCAATGGTATAGTGCTGGGTACCGGAGACCTGTCCGAAAAGGCTCTCGGCTGGTCCACCTATGCCGGCGACCAGATATCCATGTATGATATAAATTCTGGTATACCAAAGACGCTTATCCAGTTTGTAATAAGATGGGCTGCCGCAGAAAAGGTTGACAACTGGGCTATTGAAAGTCCACAGAAATTGAAGCAGGTTCTTTTCTCCATACTGGATACACCTATAAGTCCCGAGCTGCTGCCCTCTGGTTTTGAGGGTCAGATAACACAGCTTACCGAGGAAAAGATAGGGCCATATGAATTAAATGACTTCTTTCTATACTGGCATGCACGCTATGGGGCAAGTCCCCGCAAAATACTGGACGCTGCCCAAAACGCATTCGGAGAGACCTATGATTTGGATACTCTCAAGAAATGGCTGGTTAATTTCTATAAGAGGTTCTCCAGTCAGCAGTTCAAGCGAAACGCATCGGCAGACGGCCCTAAAATCGGAATGGTGGACTTGTCTCCGAGGGTTTCATGGCGAATGTCCACAGATACTGAATGTAAAAGCTGGGTGAACGAGGTCGAGAATTATTCATAGCTTCACTGGAATACTTCTCACATAAAACAGCGAAACTATATACTAAGATACCCAAACTATAGAAGAGGAGTCCGAAAATGAAAATTGCCATATTCAATACTGAAGGTGCAGAAGCAGATAGATTCAGGGAGCAGCTTGAAGGTCATGAAGTTCTGACCTTCAGGGAAAACATCCAGGATGTAAATCCCTCCTTCTACAGCGGCAGTGAAATAATTTCTCTATTTATGCATTCAAAAGTAAACCGTGATATCCTTGAAAACCTACCCGCGCTTAAATTCATTTCCACACGCTCAACCGGATTTGAGCATATTGACATAGCCCTGTGCAGCCAAAGAGGTATTGCTGTGTCCAATGTTCCAATCTACGGTGAAAACACTGTAGCCGAGCATACATTTGCCCTTATACTTGCTCTCTCGCGAAACATACATAAGACCTACGTGAGAACAATAAACAACAACTTCTCTTTGGAAGACCTGCAGGGTTTTGACCTTAAGGGTAAAACCCTTGGAATTATCGGCGCTGGAAGAATCGGCCTGCATGTAATCCGGATGGCAAAAGGGTTTGGCATGGATGTTCTTGCTTTCGATGTGAACAGAAATGACTTCCTCGGAGAAATCCTTGATTTCAAATATGCCTCGATTGAAGAGATACTTAAGAATTCTGATGTGATATCATTGCATGCACCATTAAACCAGTCAACACGCCACCTTATAAACAGAGAAAATATTTGTCTTATTAAAAGAGGCGCCCTTTTGATAAATACCTCCCGAGGGGGGCTGGTGGAAACCGAGGCTCTGGTTGAGGCTTTGGACAAGGGTATTCTATCCGGCGCAGGACTTGACGTTTTTGAAGGAGAAGAGTACATACTCGAAGAGGGCTGCAAGCTTCACAATGACTATTCTCAGGACGTTAAAAGACTTGTACAGCAGAACTGCTCCCTTGTGCACAGAGAGAATGTAGTTATCACTCCGCATAATGCATTCAACAGCAGGGAAGCTGTAGAAAGGATATTTAATACCAGTGTGGAAAATATCAGGGCATTCATTTCCGGCAGTCCGATAAATCTTGTTAATGCTTAAAGCTTTGAATTATCAAACAAACCGTACCCAGTGTCAACGTTAAAGAAAAAACCATGGCTTTCAGTGCCATGGAATATAAGTCTTTCATTTGGCTTACACTGCTCTTTCAATTAATAATGTATATATGCTCTTGTTATCGAGGCACGCATATTTCCTGGCCTATCAATAACGCTTCTGGCCGTATTCCTGGATTGGCTGATATAAGTGCCTGCACCGTTGTGTTTAACCTTCGGGCAATTGCGTATAATGTATCCCCTCTTCTCACTGTATAGGTAGTGGTTCCGGGAGGACAGGTGACCGGCGGCGTGGCAAGGGGAATACAAATTACCTGCCCAGCAAACAACCTGAACGGGTCAATCCCCGGATTTGCTTCAATTAAGTCATCGAGAGATACATTATAAGTTCTTGCTATCTGGTATAAGGTATCCCCGGGGCGAATGGTATAGTAGTTGCCTTCCGGGCATGCTGGAAAAATGGGCTGCCGGGGTATACATATCCGCTGTCCTATGCGGAGATTGGTTGGCTCTATAAATGGGTTTGCCGAAATAATTGCCGGCACCGTAGTATTAAACTGCTGAGCCAATCTTGCAACCGTATCTCCGGCCCGTATTGTGTATGGAACAGTCCCCGGCGGGCATTGCTGTCTATACTGGTAGCTCATGAGTACAACACCTCACATAATATTAATTGCTACAGTATATTCATTTTGTGCGTATTATGTGAACCGGTTTGCTCCCTCATGAGACAGCTGTAGTTATTCTGCTTTTTGGTACCCTTTCTTCAGCTGTTCGACGTATTCTTTGTATTGTCTGAACAGGGTATGGTTTTTATCAGAATCCTGATAGGCCTGAAAGCTGAAAGACGTAATCCCTGTAACATACGGTGATTCTGCCTTAATCTGCTTGACAATTCTATCAATGCTCGAAGAGACCAGTTTATTTTCTCCACCATAATTCACTTCTGTAAAGGTTTCTATATTTGCCCACAGTTCTGCTTTTCTGCCTGATTCTTCAATAGCTTCTAAAGTTGCACTGAACCATTTCTTTGCATTTGCGATGGCTTTTTCCCTGCTTACTTCTTCACTTGAACCGAATTCCCTCCTCCGACCTATACCATCCTGCAGGGCTATAATATCTATGCCGGTCTGCGACAGAATATGCTTCCACATATTTTTCCATTCCTTAGGTCCGGAGATTGCTTCTAGCGACCTGTAAAAGAACGGAGATACCATAACCGGAAGACCTGTTTTTTGTTTGAGATGGTCGGTTATCACCGCCAATTGTCTGCAAAGCACCTCTTGCTTTTCCTTTGAAGCAAAGCTAATATTATCGATTTCGAACGGAATATACCACCCGATAAACGGGTTGAATTGGTCGGAATGCGCAAAATGATTATACTCTGCCCATATTTCATCTGCAAGCCGGATGGTTTCTTCGGCTTCAGCCTTCCACCACTCTTCAAATTCGGCCGGTGACTTTGCAAAAGCCTCCCACCACCTGTCACTCGAATTTAGTCCTACATATACCTTCATTTTATGCTTTCTGCCATATATAAGCAGGTTGGTAAGAATATCCTTGTCAGACTTCTTTTCTTTCACCCCGCTTGAATAGTATATATGTCTGATTCCTGTAGACGACTCATAGTGTTCAGTCCACTGAAGTATAACGTGCTCAAATTGTATCTCCTTATATTGCTGAATATGGCGGTCAAAGCTTTTTTCATCCCAGCTTAAAATACTATTGGGTTGGAGAAAAGTGCCTTCTATAAAGCTCTTTTTCCCAGCCTTAGAATGATATACCTCCGATTCCAAATCCTTGCCGGCTAAAGCACTCCCCTTACTTGCTGAATATACATTTAATGAAACATATAATGAAAGAACCAGGCAAAGCGAAACAAAGTATTTCATTTTCAACCACCCTTGGACAGAATCTAATATAGCCTTACACTCAGGTATACATATTTAATTTTAACACCGCTGCAGCTAAACCTCTATTCCGTAAATCTTGTCTATAGTTGCTGATTAATCCTTTTATTCCATAATTATATAAGAATTTATCACACTATGAACTTATAATTTTTTGTTTTCAGCAAGACAGTAACACTTTAGTCAGGAAATCATAATATATATTAAAATACTTAAACAGGAGGTAAGCCCTCATGACAGGTGGATTCGGTTTTGGTTCCAACAACTGCTTATGCCTAATACTCATCATTCTGCTAATTTGCTGCTTCTGTAATGATGGTTTCTTTGGCGTCAGGCCAGATGTTTGCTAGTCATTGAACATACTTTCATTTCAAATGCAGCACTTACCTATCGGCAGAAATTAAAACTGCCCGAACATCAAAACTTAAAGGCTTTCCTGGTTTGGATAGCCTTTAAGTTTTTAGCTGATTTCTTAACCATTTCTATTACTGGCATTTTTCGTCAATATATTATAAAATACACATAAAGAATCTTTTTTGGAGGTAAAAGATGAAAAAAGGTTGGCTGTGGACGGCTATTTTCTATTTTCTGTTTTTTCTGTTTATTGTCCAGATATTCTTCTTCTTTGCTCATGGAGGTATAGGGCCTGTTAAAGTAACTATATGGTTTTCTATTCTTTTCCTAACCCTCTGGGCTGTATTTCTATTTTTGTTTTATCAATATGTTTTTTATTCTCTTTTCACTGAAAATTTTATGACCCTAGTCCTTGTGATCTTCACACTGGTTGCTTTGGGAACTGGTATACCTTACGGGGGAATTACTCTAGTCTTTTGATAAAATAGGTTTGTATTCTATTTGATTGAGGTTGTCGGAACAAGCACTCTGCTTATATATAAATATGGATGCATCAGCCTGATTTTATTTGTATTTTTATTAAAAAATAAAGTATAATAAATGATAGTAAATTTAAGGGAGGAAATATGATGGCAAAAGTTACGCGCGATATGTTAATTGGTGATATCTTGAGACTGGACAAAGGGACAGCTCCCATTCTTCTTAACAACGGCATGCATTGCTTGGGCTGTCCGTCATCCCAGGGCGAGAGCATTGAGGAGGCATGTATGGTCCACGGTATTGATCCGGACGAACTTGTAAAGGAACTCAATGAGTATCTCGAGAATAAAGGCTGAACGCTGCATGCTGAACACGGCAGCAGCTTCGCGGCCGTGTTTTTTTATGGAGATGTTAAATATCTGTTGGATGTAGGGCTTTGTTTGATTTTATGCATATATTATGATATTATTAATAATGCTGGGTAACAAGTAAAATCACCAGTTATTATACATCAATAAATGTAAAGGTGAGGTCTTAATGAAACAGAAAACGGATTATGATGTCATTATCATCGGCGGAGGGCCTTCAGGTATTTTTACCGCTCTTGAACTGCTGAACGCAAACAGGAACTACAGTATCCTTCTCCTTGAGAAAGGACAGAGTATTGATAAAAGATACTGTGTCTCCAGTGAAAAAGGCTCCAAGTGTATAGGGTGCAAACCCTGTTCAATATTAAACGGCTGGGGGGGAGCAGGAGCCTTCAGTGACGGCAAGCTAACCCTGACCACTGAATTTGGTGGTATTCTGGATGAATATCTTTCGGTAGATGGCCTGATGGAGCTTATTAATTATATTGACTCTATTTATCTAAAATTCGGTGCCACAACTGAAGTTCACGGCACTGATACTGAAAAGATTAACGAAATCCAGAGAAAGGCTGCCTCTGCTGACCTGAAGTTCATTCCTGCCAAGGTAAAACACCTTGGCACAGATAAATGCTATGAAATACTGCAAAGAATGCAGGAGTATCTTCGTGATAAGATTGAAATCAAGTTTCTCACTTCTGCGCTGGACATCGTTACCTCGAACGGTGAAATCCAGGGAGTTAAAACCAGTGATAAACAATTCTACACCTGTAAAATCCTGGTAGCCGCTCCAGGCAGGGAAGGGTCAGATTGGTTTCGATCGCAAACCCGCAAGCTCAAACTAATAACTGCCAAGAACCCTGTGGATATTGGTGTTAGAGTAGAAGTACCTGCAGTTGTCATGAAAGATATTACCGACTCGGTATACGAATCCAAGCTTCTTTACTATACAAAATCGTTTGATGACAGAGTAAGGACTTTCTGTATGAATCCACATGGCAAAGTGGTTATCGAAAACATGGAGGGAGTAAAGACTGTAAACGGCCACAGCTATGCAGATATAAAGACCAACAACACCAATTTTGCTCTGCTTGTAAGCAAGGATTTTACATCACCTTTTGATTCTCCGATTGCATACGGCAAATACATTGCCACCCTTGCAAATATGCTGGGTGACGGAGTAATTGTTCAAAGGCTGGGAGACTTGCTGGACGGCAGAAGGTCTACTCAGGAACGCATAAGGCGAAGCCTGCTTCAACCCACCCTGGCTGACGCAACTCCTGGCGATTTGAGTCTGGTACTGCCTTACAGGCATCTCACAGATATAATCGAAATGCTTCAAGCTCTCGACAAGGTGTCTCCCGGCGTATACTCCAAACACACGCTTCTCTACGGCGTAGAGGTTAAGTTTTATTCTTCACGGGTTGAACTAACCCCTGTGCTTGAGACCCAGATTAAAAACATGTTTGCCATAGGCGATGGTGCCGGCGTTACCAGAGGACTGGCACAGGCCTCGGTGTCAGGTGTTGTTGTTGCAAGGGAAATACTAAACAGGCTTGGTTGATAGTTCTATGTTTAACCGAATGATTATATAAGGGGGATATCATATGTCTACAAAAGTAATTATAGGAGCCCAATGGGGAGATGAGGGCAAGGGAAAGATTGTCGATATACTTGCTGCTGACTCGGATGCAGTTGTCAGATTCGCAGGAGGCAATAATGCTGGTCATACCCTGGTAATTGATGGCCAGAAGTATGCCCTTCATCTAATACCCTCAGGTATTCTTCATCCCGGCAAGGTATGTGTTATCGGAAATGGGATGGTTGTAGACCCTGAATTTCTGATTAAGGAAATGGATAACCTTTCAGCAAGAGGTGTGTCTCTGGACAACCTGCTTATAAGCGACAGGGCTCACCTGGTATTCCCCTACCATAAACTGATTGATGAGCTGCAGGAAAGTTCAAGGGGTAAGAATGACATAGGCACTACCAAGAAGGGTATAGGGCCCGCCTATGCCGATAAAACCGAAAGGTGCGGAATCCGCATGTGTGACCTTATCAACAAGGATACGTTTGCACAAAAGGTTCGGGCCAATGTAGAGTTCAAAAACCTGCTGATTGAAAGAATATACGGCGGAAAGGGCTTTGACGCAGAAGAAATCATTGACAGGTACTCGACATATGGAGAAAGGCTGAAGCCTTATATTACCGATACTACAAAAGTTCTTTACGATATAGCAAAGCAGGGCAAGAATATTCTGTTTGAAGGGGCTCAGTCGTCCCTTCTTGACCTGGATTACGGAACCTATCCTTACGTAACCTCGTCTCATCCTGCAGCAGGAGGAGTATGTATAGGTGCAGGCATAGGTCCTACAATGATTGATGAGTGCTTTGGTGTGGTTAAAGCTTATACAACCAGGGTTGGCAAAGGACCGTTCCCTTCAGAGTTAACCGATTCTATCGGAGACAGAATAAGGGAAAGAGGGTGTGAATACGGCACAACCACCGGCAGACCCCGAAGGTGCGGCTGGTTTGACACGGTACTGGTCAGTCTTTCGGTCAGGGTAAATGCGCTTACCGGAATAGTGGTTAACCGCGCAGATACCCTCGGCAGTTTTGAAAAAGTCAAGCTCTGCGTCGCATACAAGAAGGATGACCATACCGTTATCGACTTCCCTGCAAGCCTGGAGGACCTTGGCAAGATGGAACCTGTTTATGAGGAATTTGACGGCTGGGATGAAAATCTATCGGGATGCCAACATTTTAATGACCTCCCGCCCGCTCTTCAGAAATACCTGAAGAGAATAGAAGAGCTATGCGATACCAAGGTAGTTATGGTTGGAACAGGCCCGAGCAGGGATGATGTAGTCAGAATCTAGAATTAAGGGAACATTCCTTAGACCCATAAGCATGCACCCTGTTAAGGTGTGTCCCCTTACAATATAATCCTCCATATCCATACTGCAACAAGAATACCTACAACATCGGTTATGAGCGCTGCGTAAAGCGTGTATTTTATATTCCTTATTGCTACCGCTCCGAAGTAAATGGTTAATGTGTAGAATATGGTCTCAGTGGAGCCCATAATGGTACACGCTACTTTTCCAATATAGGAATCCGGCCCGAATTTATCCATTATATCTGAAACAATTGCTAAAGATGCACTTCCCGATACCGGTCTCATAAATGCCAGAGTAAGTATATCTGCCGGCACACCTATAAGACTGAATAGCGGCCTCAGCATTCCTACTAGGATATCAAGCGCACCCGAAGCTCTAAAAACTCCAACCGCCACCATCAGGCCTACCAGTGTCGGTATCAGCTTCACCACAGTAGTTATTCCTTCCTTAGCTCCATCCAGAAAGGCATCAAACACCTTTACCCGGTTTAATATCCCCGATAGAATAATTACCATGATAATGGTCGGAATAGCTGCTGTGCTTATGTAACCAAGTATGTTCATTTTGCCATTCCCCCATTAGTCTGTCCCCGTCCTGCCCCGTTCTTTTTCTTCCATCCTCGGGCGAAGATTTTCCCTACTACAATTCCGGTCACTGTTGTACATACTGTGGTAACCCATACAGCGCCTATTATTACAGTAGGCTCAGAAGAACCTGCCGCACTCCTCAGTGCAATCAGGGTTGCAGGTATAAGCTGTATGGACGAGGTATTGATTATTAAAAACATGCACATATCGTCTGTTGCTGTGCCCTTATCGGGGTTGAGCTTCTGCAGCTCATTCATTGCCTTTAGACCCAGCGGGGTTGCGGCATTTCCAAGTCCAAAAAAATTAGCAACCATATTCATAACTATTGAAGCCATTGCCGGGTGATCCCTTGGTACACCAGGATAGAGCATATTTGTTACAGGTTTTATCAAGTTTGCTATAGTTTTAATCAGTCCCGCTCTGGATGCAATCTCCATAACACCGGTCCATAGACACATCACTCCCAGAAGTGCTATGGAAAGGTCCACCGCAGCTTTAGAGGAGTCCAGTACAGCACTAGTTACATGGCTGAGCCTTCCGTTGATAATTCCTACCACAAAGCCTATTAGAAGCATTCCTGACCAAATGTAATTAAGCATATGAATCCTACTGGCATCCTGTGAAATGGCTTGTAATACAAATATACAGGTTTAGCAGTGCATTTATTACTGCTTTATCTTCTAATACCTTAAGAATGTCGTTAAAATTGTTGTGTCGAATTATGTCGAATGTTTTATGATTTTTATTCTACAAAATATGCTTTATGCATATAGTAAGCCCTTGGTTTTATTGTGTGTTCTGTCGAATATTGTTGACTGAAAACCTGATAGGTACACCGTCAAACATTACGAAATACCTAAATACTGCTCTTTCTTTCTTCAAAATGTTTGGATTAATGCCAATATATTTCTCACAAATTATCCAACATTTTATTGACGATAATTTACATTTATGTTATTATAAGAATCGCAAAGCGTGTCGAAAATTGTATACCAATCTAAGGGGGAAACATATCATGAAATCAACTGGTATTGTTAGAAAGGTTGACGAACTGGGCAGAGTCGTACTTCCTATCGAGTTAAGAAGAACACTGGACATAGCGGAAAAGGATGCTTTAGAAATTTACGTGGACGGGGCAACAATCATTTTGAAGAAATATGAGCCCGCCTGTATTTTCTGTGGCGATGCAAAGGATGTTGCCGTATATAAAGGAAAAAATATCTGTCCTTCATGTATGAAAGAACTGAAGTCATAAGGAATATTATTGTTTAAAAACCGTGACAGGGAACCGTTCCCTGTCACGGTTTATTGCTTTTTATAAGCATTTTGTATAATTCTCTTTTGTTGATATTCCTATCTGATGCCGCCTGCTTTATTGCATCTTTCCTGCTCATACCAAGATTTATGAATGCTTTAACATGGTCCTCGACAGTCAGGCCCTCCCATTCAATGCCAGTCTCCCCGGGCTCCTCACCTTTCTCCTGTCCTTGAACCAATAATACAAATTCACCTTTGGGGGCTCTTTCTCTATACTTCTCTATAGCTTCAGATACGGTAGTTCTGATAACCTCTTCATACATCTTTGTAAGCTCCCTTGCCAGTACAATATTTCTGTCACCCAGAATCTCTAATATGTTTCTAAGGGAATATACCAGCTTGTGCGGCGCTTCGTAAAAAATTATGGTTCTTTCCTCTTTCCTAAGGTTTTCAAGCTTCTCCCGCCTGGCACGCTTATTCATGGGAAGGAATCCTTCAAAGACAAACCTTCCGGTAGGGAGGCCGGACACTATAAGGCCGGAGATGGCTGCTGAGGCCCCGGGTATGGGTGAAATCTTTATATCATTCTGTATTGCCTGCTGAACCAGTTCCTCCCCTGGGTCGGAAATCCCGGGTGTACCAGCATCTGAAACCAGCGCAATGCTTTGACCTTCAAGAAGCTTGTTTATTATGTATTGGCCTTTCCTGGTCTCGTTGTGCCTGAAATAGCTTGTCAAAGGCTTGGAAATACCGAGGTGATTCAACAGTTTCAGAGTCTGCCGGGTATCTTCTGCCGCTATAAGGTCAACCTCCTTCAGTACCCTTATGGCCCTGAGGGTTATATCTTCAAGGTTGCCTATAGGTGTAGCTACCATATATAAAATTCCTTTGTCTGTCATATTATCATCCCCCGTAATATATCAGCATTACTTCTTCGGTATACTTGTTTTCTTCATAGATAATAAGCGGCTTCTCTACCTTCATGTATGGTTTTCCCCCTTTAAGCGCTTCTATGAGGACCAGCACAGGCGGCTTGTCCTTATGGGGATGTACAAATCTCATCCTCTTTGGCTCCATGCCGCTGCTTCTCAGACCGGAAATTATATCCACAAGCCTGTCAGGACGGTGCACCATGAACAGGGTGCCCCCATGTTTTAAAACAGCTCTGGACACCTTTATAATGTCTTCCAGGGAGCACAATATCTCATGACGGGCTGCAGCCTTGGCATCATCAGGATTGACTATGCCACAGCCTTTGGTTCTGTATGGGGGATTTGTAACTACTGCATCCACTGATGATGCCCCAAGTACAGAGGCCGCTTCTTTCAGGTCTGCATTGATTATCCTGACCCTGTCATCAATACCATTTAGCCTTACGCTTCTATCAGCCATCTCTGCTGCCTCAGGTTGAATCTCTATTCCGGTAATGTGTGAGGCTTCAGTTTTACCGGCAAGGAGTATAGATATTATACCTGTACCGCAGCCAAGGTCTGCAGCCTTCCAGCCCTTTCTTATCCGGGCAAAGCCAGCCAGCAGTACAGCATCAATACCAAAACAGAACCCTTTGGGGTTCTGGATTATGCGAAGTCCTTTGTATTGTAAATCGTCTATGCGTTCACCTGGCTTGAGCAGACCTGTCATCTCTGTACTCCTTATTATTGTCCTAATGTATATTTACCACAGCATAACGATATATGTCAACTAGAACAAAAAAGAAAGGGCTTTCGCCCTTATGCAAATGCAGGTATGCTGTTTAAAAGTTTCGCTAATTCTTTATTCCCAGCCGCAATTTCATGCACACTGGAAAGCATTTTTCTAACATCCTCATCGTCCAGGTACGTTACTATGTCTTTTGCCCGTACTTTATTGCAAATTTGCACGTCTGAAGGATAATTCTTGTCTCTTTTTTCCATAAATTCTTCTACAATCCTTCCAGCTCTGGTATTATTGTACCTGGTGAAGTTTTTCTGTTCCAACAGGTAGTACACGGCTACTAAGGCTCTTGCCATGTCCCGCTTCAGTCCGCGGCGAATCTTGACAAGCCAGGGTGCCTTGTGTACCTTTGAAGAATAAGTAAAGGCCTGAAGTGCTTTCAGTACCCTGTACTGTTCTTCTTTCATCCAGATTCCACCTGCGTCCAGTACCAATCCATCTACCAGGAAATCCTCTAATTTTTCCTCTGTTCCAAATTTTTCAAAGATATGCCAAATTTCCGATACGTCAAAACCAGCCGTTCTTGCTTCAATGATGTCTGTTATGGCGTTTGAAATTTTGTCGGCATACTTTGTTGCAACTCCTTCATAGGAGCAGGGTGTTTGGCATGCAGAGGATAGCCATGTTTCAATGGTCAGGCTTTTCTCGCTGTCTACTGGATTATACTCGTACAATCCAGAGTGGCTTGCCACACTATCGATAACTACTGCAGGGATGTCTTTAAGATGTACAAACAACATCCATGCGCCCTGAACATTGTGGTGTGCACATGCAACCTGTACAGGATAACCCGCGAACTTCTGTAGAAACCACTCGTATACAAATTCAGATGGATGTCCGAATGCCGCATGACCTAAGTCATGAGCACGCAAGCTTACCGAAACAAGCGATTCATTCAGTCCTAGTTTCCTGGCTATCTTGCGGCCAACCTTAATACAACGCTTTGTATGGTCCTTTCGGTTGTTTAGCTCTGGATCTACTATCTGCGGTTTGCCTTCGAGTTTTCTATAAAGGGTAGATTTTTTTATTACCGCATGATATTTGGTGAAATCTTCGTATGAACCTGTTTGTCCTTGGTTTTTTACTTCCATTTTTTTCTGTAATAGCATTTAATTTCTCTCCTTTTCTACGACATTTTTTTAAACTTCTGCCAAAAATAAAAAATTTTGGCTGTACCGCGCAGCTCACCAGTTCTTATAATGAACTCTGCCGTCCAGCCAAAAAAACATTTTTGGACTTAAAAAATATTCTGACTATTCAATCAATACTTTAATTATACTAAAATTGTCGAATTTTATCAATATTTATTGCGATTAATTTTGTTAATTTTAGTTAAAATTTTGAGGTTTAAGCTTAAGAATCCCTTTACAGCTTAATTATGGTTCGCAATTACTTTCTGCCTTATTTTACATGAGCATTGGTTCCTCTTTCTGTGGTTTAACTGGGTATCATCGGTTTAATCATCCGGTTTAATCATCCGGTTTAATCGGCATTTTCTGCTCTTGGTCTGGCCAATCAGCGTGCGTTGTATCAAAGGATGTACTTATGCTATTATATTATTCGTCTACATAGTTTTATTATTATGGAACTAAAAAACTATAAAATCCGTCAATATACATAAAACTCTCGGAGGTCTGGATAGATATAAATGCGGACAGATAAATTCTTCAGTACATTCATATTCTGGCTTGCAGCTATAGGCACCATATCCTTCATCGGAATGAGCGGACTATTCGTACTCCGGGAAGGGTTAACTATTATGGGCACTACTCCAGCTCAAAACAGGTTAGATATCACTCCTGTCAATACCATGGAGGTTCCTGCACCCAACCGTCCCGAACAATTTGGATTCAACTGGCTGGTTCAGAGCCGTGGACAAACCTCCCGGACATTCAAAGGATTTTCTGACATCTTGTACGGAAAGCCTTCAGAGTACTCTCAGGTCAACGGCGTAACCTGCTTCAGAGGCAATAATTATAGGGATTCAGCAAGTTTCGGAACTGCCGACATACAATCAGAGAAGCTTGAGCCCGTGTGGAGCCACAGCATAGGATATATAGATACATGGACCGGTGTAGGGTGGAACGGCCAACCCGCTATAGTCAGATGGGATGAAGAAGTCAAAGCCGGTATGAACATATTTGAGTACAAAAAAAACAAGGCCGGGCTTAAGGAAGTAATCTACGGAGCGCTTGACGGAAAAGTTCACTTTCTTGACCTGGATACAGGCACGCCCACGAGAAGACCCATTAAAACTTCGGGTCCCATAAAGGGTAGTGTAACCGTAGATCCGAGAGGCTATCCCCTTTTGTATGTAGGCCAGGGAATCAACACCGTGGGAGGCAAGAGAGTACCCATTGGCTACAGCATATACAGCCTTCTGGACCAGAAAAGGCTTCATTTCATCAATGGTATCGACTCGTTCGCATTGAAGAGATGGGGGGCTTTCGATTCGACTGCACTGGTCCATGCAAAGACTGATACACTTGTCGTGGCCGGAGAAAATGGATTGGTGTACACTGCCAGGCTTAACAGCCGCTATGAGCCGGCAAAAAATGAGCTTAGCATCAGCCCTGAAATAACCAGGTACCGGTATCATACTTCAAAAAGCCGAAAGATGGGTATTGAAAACTCCCCTGCCGTATACAGAAATTACGCTTATTTTGCAGATAACGACGGTGTCCTTCAGTGTCTGGACTTAAACACACTCTCGCCTGTGTGGGTAAGGGATGTAACCGATGATACTGACAGCACCATAGTTATCGATGAAAAGGATAACAAGGTTTCCCTTTATACCGCCTGCGAAGTAGACAGGCGGGGGGCTGACGGCTTATCGTATATTCGTAAGCTTAATGCCCTTACGGGTGAAACTCTCTGGGAAAGAAGTTTTAAGTGCCGATACAGCCAGACAAACGGAGGCGTTTTAGGCACACCGGTTTTAGGAAAAAATGATATCGAGCACCTTGTAATCTTCAACATTGCAAAAAGCTATAAACAAAATGGAGGCCGGCTGACCGCATTTGACAAGGAATCCGGGGAAACAGTCTGGGAACTGACCTTTGACAGGTATTCCTGGAGCTCACCTGTTGACATCTATACCCCTGAAGGAAAGAGCTATATAATTTTCTGCGACTCGGGTGGTAGTATGTATCTTATAGAGGGAACTACCGGAAAAATTCTGGATAGGATTAATGTCAGGGCAAACGTTGAAGGTTCTCCGGCAGTATACAATAATATGGTTGTAGTCGGCACCCGCGGTCAGGAGATATTGGGAGTTAAGGTAAAATAACCCTTGAAATCTCTTGGTCATGTAGATATACTTAAACCAAATATACTTCGTGTGAAATCATAATTGGACCGGACCTTATCAGGTAACGGTGGACGTACCCCAAGATATACAATACAACGGGGAGATGAATCAGTCAGTCTCTATATGGTCTGGCCGGATAATATTAAAAAGGAGGATGTAAATCATGAAATCAACAGGAATAGTCAGAAGAATCGACAGCCTCGGGCGGGTTGTGCTTCCCATAGAACTGCGCCGCTCTATGGGCATTGATGAAAAGGATGCCCTTGAAATCTATGTTGATGGGAATTACATCATCTTGAAGAAGTATGAGCTGAGTTGTATTTTTTGCGGCAATACCAATGATATAAAATCATTCAAGGGAAAGATGGTATGCAAGGATTGCTCTAATGCCGTCTTTAACAAATCTGAATCGGTTTAACCTTATCCCCCTCATCTGAGGGGTTTCTTTTTCCCTGCAAATCTGTTGAAATAACCTGATAAAAGAGTATATACTATATTCAGTGCGGAATACTGAATTTGTTTCTAACTACATTGTTATGAAATATATTACAAAGCCTTGAAAGGAGTACATATGAACACTATAGACTTAAAATCACTGAAAGATATCTCAACCAGAATACGAATAGGTATTCTCGATGCGGTCTTCCATGCTCAGTCGGGACACCCGGGCGGCTCCCTGTCATGCGCCGATATTCTCTCAGTACTATATTTTCATGCCATGAAGGTTGAACCTGAAAACCCTGCGTGGGAAGACAGAGATAGGTTCGTCCTTTCAAAAGGCCACTGCTCGCCGGCTCTGTATTCAGCCCTTGCAATCAAAGGATTCTTCCCTGTTGATGAATTAAAGAAATTCAGGCAGATTGACAGTTTCCTTCAGGGGCATCCGGATATGAAAAAGGTGCGGGGTGTAGATATGTCTACAGGCTCCCTTGGCCAAGGCTTGTCGGCAGCTGTCGGGATGGCTCTGGCAGGGAAGCTTGATAAAAAAGATTACAGGGTTTATGTCCTGATGGGTGACGGTGAAATTGAAGAAGGACAGATTTGGGAGGCTGCCATGTCTGCTTCTCACTATAAGCTTGACAATATAACTGCATTTCTTGATCATAATAGGCTTCAGATTGACGGCCCTGTACATGAGGTCATGTCCCCTGAACCGGTGGATGAAAAATTCAGGGCATTTGGCTGGAATATCATTTCAATTGACGGACATGAACATGGACAGATTATATCGGCACTGGATGAAGCCGTGAAAGTACAGGGGAAGCCAACTGTCATAATCTGTGAAACGGTGAAGGGCAAAGGAGTATCGTTTATGGAAGGTATCGGCGGCTGGCATGGGAAGGCGCCGAACCAGGAGCAGTACAAGCAGGCAATCAGTGAACTTTCATCAAGATTGGAGGATAGATAATATGTCAGACAAGGTTGCAACACGCGAAGCATACGGTATGACACTGGCACAACTGGGTGACAGGTATCCGGAGATGGTGGTGCTTGATGCTGACCTCAGCAAGAGCACTTATACAAGTAAGTTTGCGGAAAAATATCCCGACAGGTTTTTTAATATGGGAATAGCCGAATCAAACATGGCGGCTGTTGCTGCAGGACTTGCATCCTGTGGTAAAATTCCTTTTGTAAGCACATTTGCCGTATTTGCTGCCGGAAGGGCTTTTGACCAGGTAAGAAACTCTATTGCCTACCCCGGACTTAATGTAAAAATCGGCGCTACTCACGCTGGAATTACTGTCGGTGAAGACGGCGGTTCACACCAATCCATTGAAGATGTTGCCCTTATGCGTTCTCTTCCCGGCATGACTGTAATTTGTCCGGCTGACGGTATTGAAACCCAGGAAGCTGTTAAAGCATCTCTTATGCACCAGGGGCCTGTGTACTTAAGATTGGGCCGTCTTGCCGTGCCGTACATATATAAGGATATGACGGGTTATAGATTTGAGCTTGGTAAAGCTGTCCAGCTTGCAGATGGAAAGGACGTCACCATTATCGCTGCAGGGTTTATGGTTCATGAAGCCTTGGAAGCCAGAGTTCTTCTGGAAAAGGAAGGTATCAGTGCACGGGTTCTCAATATGCATACCATTAAGCCTGTTGACCAAGAGGCAATCATAGCTGCAGCCAGAGATACGGGCAGAATTGTCACAGCGGAGGAGCACTCAATCATTGGTGGCCTTGGAGAGGCAGTGGCCGGTGTAACTGCAAGATGCTGCCCTGTTCCTATGGCAATGGTCGGTGTCAGGGATTTGTTCGGAAAATCAGGTAAGCCAGGTGAGTTGGTTAAGCACTTCAACCTGTCTGCTCTGGATATAGTTCAGAGTGTAAAATCATTAATTTAGATACAAATTGTAAATGTTTCAATTCTTAAATTAAAATTATTCTGTCGAAAAAACATATAAAAAAAGAACCAGGGTTACCCCTGGTTTTCTGTTCCACTCTCAAGCCGCTCCTTCCTAGCCGCTTCCTTCTGTTTGTACATTAAAGCATCTGCCTCGTTAAAGAGGCTCTCCGCCTCCGATTCGCTTGTAATTCTCTTGTCATACCTCCATATTGTCCGTCCTGCTACCCCTGCACTAGCAGAAGTCTCTATCTGCAGCCCCAGTTGTTGATTTATTGATGTAACTCCAGTCTTTATCCTCTGAGCTATCCGCTCGGCATCCTTAGGCTCAGCTCCAGGTAAGATTATGACGAATTCATCACCACCGTACCTGATTACATGGTCCTCTGCACGTTTGGCTGTTCTTCTAAGAATTCTTGCAACTTCCTTCAGATAGTCATCTCCTTTTGCGTGACCGTATTTGTCATTAACGGTTTTGAAATTGTTTAAATCGATAAGGATAATTGAAACGGGGAGATTATATCTTCTTGCAAAATTAACTTCCTTTAAAAAAAACTCATTGTAGTATCTTTGATTCTTTAACCCGGTCAAGTCATCTGTAAATGCATGCTGTCTTAATTCAACGTTTTCTCCCTTCAAACTATGAAGTCGGCACAACATAAAGACTATTACAGCTATTAAACCAAAGACTAAGCCGAAAAGCATCTCTTGCATTTGACGTCCCTCCTGTTTATTGGAGTAAATATATTAAAATCTTTTAGCCCAAAATAAAAAGCCGGCTGTAAATTAAACCGGTATACATACCGAATCAGCCGGCCCGCTAAATTGCTTATCGGGACTAAAAAAATATTTTTTTATAGAGTATATATTCAAAATTATATCACACGTTGAGGTTTATGTTAATACCTATTTTTTAAAGCTATTTGCGATGTTTTAAACCCGTTGAAAGATAAGGGATTTAGAAAGGGTTAAAAATATTTCCCCCCAGAAAACTGTATCGCATTACCAGTGTCATTCCGAGGAGCAAAGCGACGTGGGAATCTATAAAACCTTAGATTGCCACGGCTTTCAGCCTCGCAATGACATGCTGGATTTCTACGAAGAATTACTTTTACAACGCAAATAGCTCATTTTTAAGGTGCAGTTATCCTGTGATAATTTCATCCGTTATTATTTCGCAAAGTAATGCTTCCCGATTACAGTCACAATAGGACGCGACCATATCCATCTGCTGGTTGCAGTCGCAGGGTTAAAATAATATACGCATCCACCAGTCGGGTCCCAGCCGTTTAAAGCATCCCTTGCTGCATTATATGCACTGGTGTCCGGGTCAAGGTTTATCTGTCCGTCCGCTACGGCAGTAAATGCTCCCGGCTGGTATATTACACCTGCAATTGTCTTTGGAAACCTGGGGTCCTCCACCCTATTGAGTATTACTGCAGCAATTGCTACCTTGCCCTGATAGGGCTCCCCTCTTGCCTCTCCATGTATGGCATGGGCAAGGAGATTGACATTTCTTGAAACCGCAGCACCTGTCCTTGTTGCTGCTGCAGGTTCACCTGTTGGCAGTCCTAGCGCTCTTAATGTCTCAGGTCCAGCAATTCCATCAATTCTGAGTCCATTTCTTGCCTGAAACCACTTTACAGCTGTGTATGTGAGGTATCCGTATATTCCATCTACTGAACCCTTGTAATATCCCCATCTCTTCAGCTTGACTTGAATATTGATAACTTCATCCCCTCTCGAACCATAACGTGAAAGCGTTGTTATGGGTGTCGGACATACATAGATTGCTATAGATATTATTGCTGTAAGTATGCATATTAATATTGACGCCTGCTGCTTTCTACTCAAGGTTATTTCTTCCTTTCTTATTGTTT
>JAWLGL010000164.1:0-4832 GCA_041685035.1 Clostridia bacterium | reverse complement strand
CAGCCGGGCAGGGAAGTAAGGTTCTTTTAACGAGTTTTTTAGAAAAACAGGGGCTGAATGGCTATATAAAATCAACCGGAATAAAATCCTGGTTGATTTTATTGTTGAGCAGGGGTAAAATTAGGTAAAATCCGATATGATTACGGTAAATGCAAAAGAAGGAGCTGATAGTATTGAGACTTTTTATTGATACGGCAAATGTTGATGAAATCAGAGAAGTAAGTTCATGGGGGGTTATTTGTGGAGTCACCACCAATCCCTCGCTCATTGCTAAAGAAGGCAGGGATTTTATTGAGGTAGTCAGGGAAATAACCGGTATTGTTGATGGCCCTATCAGTGCCGAGGTTATAAGTGAAGACCATAAAGGTATGGTCGAGGAGGCAAGAAAGCTTTCTAAAGTACATAGGAACATTGTAATAAAAATTCCCATGACTGCTGAAGGATTGAAGGCAGTTAAGATACTTAAAGGTGAAGGAATAAGTACTAATGTAACTCTTATTTTTTCTGCAAGCCAGGCCTTGCTTGCAGCCAGGGCAGGCGCATCATATGTGAGTCCTTTTGTGGGAAGGATGGATGACATAGGGAATGACGGCATGAATGTTATCCAAGAGATTACCGAAATTTTTGATATCCACGGTATAGAGACCGAAGTTATTTCTGCAAGCATAAGGCACCAGATGCACGTGATTGGCAGCGCAAGAGCTGGGGCGCATATTGCTACAGTGCCTTTCAATGTTTTGAAGCAGATGCTGAAGCATCCTTTGACTGATATTGGGGTGGAGAAGTTTCTTAAGGATTGGGAAACAGTACCGAAGAAGGTATAATGCGGTTATAAAAGATGGTATGGAAGAAAAATAATCTAATAGGAAGACTAGTTCAGCAAAAAGGTTGATTTTTTTACTGTAGACGTAGTATAATGGAAGTAATCGACATTTTATTTTTAGTATATCCTGAAGGCCTTGATGAATTTGAAGGTCAGTTGTATGGTGATAGTATTCACTAAAGTATCAGCTGACCTTTTTGGGTCTTTAGGATTTTTTGCATAATAATAGGAGTGTCAGGTAAAAGGATGTTATCGGAATGGAGGGTATAGTACCTCGGAGTAGGTAAGGACGTTAAAAATAAAGGAGGATGTTAAATTGAAGAAAAGAAAGAAAAAATCAAATTCTAATATCAACGCGCTGGACAGACTTGCAGATACTACTCAAATGATATCCGATCATCTGGCTGCAGAAATAGGAGTGGGCCGGAAGATATTTGCATCACGGCTTAGACATTCACTTCAAGTAGCTGAGTTAAGCAGTCTGGTAGCCATTGCATTAGATGTTCAACCTAGTGGTATCTGGGAAATGGCAGCATACCACGATATCGGTCATAGGATTCTTGGACACCAGTTCGAGCAGTTTCTGAAGAGCATACTGGAAGAATATGAAATTAATCGTGCCTTGAGACATGAGGTGAATTCGGAATACTCTTTCTTCCTTCATGGAATGAAACCAAAAACACCTATAATTGAGGCAGCGCAGAAGCATTCAGGTGAAAGAAAGGCTTACCGCCTGGAGCCTGGGAAACCAGTAACTGAGGTAAGAGTGAGTCAGGAAAAACTCTATATTAATGAGGAAAAGGTTTACGATATTGCATCAAAGGATGTAAGGGTTCTCATAATTAGGATGTGTGATTACCTATGCCACATTCGGAACGACTATAGGACCCTAATGGACTTGGGCAAGATAAAAAAAGGACGTCTGTACATTCCGCGGAATGAAGATCTGGTCAAGTCATTTGTTTCCAATAGTGACCCGACTGGAATTGAACCGGCCATAGCAATAAACAAGACTTTATTCGACAGGATAATTGAACTAAGAAAAAAAGTTGAGGATTGGCAAAATTCTGATGAAATATTGCAGTTAAGGGCACTGGAACAAAGACTACTGAAGGCGTTCTGGGAATTCAACCTTGAGAAAGGACTAAAACCTGAAGAGGTTATAGACAAGGCAAACATTATAACTGAGACACAGTTCTTTCATGAACTTGAAGCTAATGGAATATATAAGCGTAAGGGTTAACCCTTATGCTTATATATTTAATTAGTAAAATTATAAAACCCTGTTGTTTGATTTTGATGGTTTTTATATAATCTAATTAAAAAATCACGGGGGTGATTTTCTGGCTAAGGTATTTGGAATGGAATTTACCAAAAGAGAATTGCTTGCCAGGATGGGAGCCACTGCCCAACTGGCGTCTGTAAATGAGTACATAATGGTAGACGGAAACGGGGCCGGTGTCAGGGCTGCTGAGTTTAGAACAGGCTCGGGTCTTAACTTCACAGTGCTGCCTGGCAGGGGCATGGATATTGCATACTGTGACTACAAAGGGATTCCTGTTGCTTGGATGTCTCCTTCCGGTATTACCAGCCCGATGTACTATGAAGAGCCGGAGGACAGATGGTTAAGAAGTTTTTTTGGAGGCCTTTTAACCACATGCGGATTGACATACTGCGGGGCGGACTGTGTTGACAGGGGAGAGCCTCTTGGAGTTCATGGAAGGATTTCAAATTACACTGCTGAAGATGTTGGAATAGAGAGAGAATGGTTTTGCGATCAGTATAATATGAGTATAAAAGGCAAGGTTCGACAGGCATCCTTATATAAGGAGAATCTTATACTTTCCAGAAAAATCAGTACCAAGCTGGGCCAAAGTATAATCTGCATATCTGATTCGGTTGAGAATCTGGGATTTGATTCTCAACCGTTAATGATGCTATACCATATCAATTTCGGATGGCCGATTGTGAGTGAAAATACCAGGCTTTTTGCGCCAATAAGAGAATCCATACCAAGACCTGGACAGAGGGACGCAGAAGCTGAGATAAACCGGTATTCTGAGTTCATAGGGCCAGAGGAAGGTTATATGGAAAGGTGCTACTATCATCACCTTAATGGAGATGGGAACGGCAGTACTTATGCAGCAATGATAAATGAGAGTATGAACATTGGTGTTTATGTCAGGTATAATATTAACCAACTGTTTAATCTTGTTGAATGGAAACAGATGCGTTCAGGAATATACTCAGTAGGTATAGAACCATCAAACTGCTACCTGGAGGGCAGGGACAAATCTAGGGAGGATGGAAGCCTGCAGTTTATTGAACCGGGTGAGGTTAGGGATTTCGACATAGAAATTGGTATTCTGGACGGAAAAGCAGAAATTGATAAGGTTATAACACTAATTAGAAATCTATAGCTTTTCTTTATAAAACTATTGGTATAGAATATTAATGTATTTTCTTCAGGCAGTATATGCATCATAAATATGAAAGAGAGGTATTGCTAAGGTGGGTTATGTTAATGGAAAGCTGACATTATGCATGGGAGAGCTCCTTATAGACATGATTCAGACCGATGAACCCATGACGTTCAGGGCCCATCCCGGCGGCGCTCCAGCCAATGTAGCGGTAGGCATTTCAAGACTTGGGGGAAAGTCCGCATTTATGGGCAAAGTTGGTCAGGATAATTTCGGTAGTTACCTGGATAATACGTTAAAAAATAACAATGTAGACACACAAGGGCTAAAACGCGGTGGAAAGACAGCAGTCGCTCTTATATCCCTGGATGAGAATGGAGAACGGAGTTTTACATTTTACGAGGAACTGGTCAATTTAATTGAACAGGATGTTGATTTACGAACTATTGATGAGTGCAGTATGTTTCACTTCGGTTCAATTTCTCTTATCAATAAGTCGTCCAGTCTCGCAACCCAAAAATGTCTCAAATATGCAAAAGAAAAGGGGCTTATGGTTTCCTATGACCCCAATCTGCGGCTGAATTTATGGGGAAGTACGATGAGTGCGCGCGAGGGAATCCAGGTAGGAATGGTCTATGCGAATATACTTAAAATCTCGGACGAAGAGCTTGAATTTTTAACTGGAAATCGGGATGCAGAAAAGGGTATAGAAAGGATACTCGAAATGGGTCCTGAGCTTAAAGTAGTTGCAGTAACCCTGGGGGAAAGGGGATGCTACTGCTATTACAACGGTCAGGGTGAATATATACCCACTGACAGGGTAAAGGTTATTGATACCACAGGAGCCGGGGATGGATTTATGGCAGGGCTCTTGTATGCCGTATCAAGGTCAGGCGGGCTTGGAAATACCGACTGGAACTCCATACGTAATGCATGCAGGTTTGGAAATGCTGTTGGAACCCTGACAACTACCAATAAAGGCGCCATAACTGCGTTACCTACTATGAATGAGGTAATAAGCTTTTGTGCTGAAAAAAATATTTATACAGGAATAGACAATTTATTGGATAGAGGTTGATACCTTGATACCGAATGTAATATAATAGAAATAGATATGTATTAATTTAATATTCTTAAAGGCCTTAGAAAAGGAGTCGTCTTATGGGTGTACCTGTAAGAAAACTGCAGTAAGACGACTTTTTTGGTCTTTAGGGATATTTTTATTTTTAAGAAAAGAAGTTAAAAATAAAGGAGGAGTAATAAAGTGATTCTGGATCAACTGCACATTGAAGAGTACCGAGACATAAAGATGATTGGGACTGATCTCGACGGTACCTATGTCGACCCACTTGAGACAGTTCCGCGGGGAAACATCAAGGCCTTAAAACTTGCCAGAAAAGAGGAAAAGAAAACATCTATGGTAACCGGCCGACAATATACTACATCAGAAGAAATTGCAAAAGAGGCTGAGGTAGACTATCTCGGGACCGAAAACGGCGGGGTACTCTTCGAAAGAAGGAACGGCAAGTATGAAGTCATACACTTTGAGGCCATTGACTTTGTACTTTGCTGTAAAGTGGTAGAGGCGG
>JAWLGL010000163.1:0-4838 GCA_041685035.1 Clostridia bacterium | reverse complement strand
CTTCCATATCCTTTAAATTTACTAATTATTCTATACCATAAAAAGGACCTAAACAATATATTAACTGCAATTCCGGTTTAAATGAAATATTTTTTCATGAGCATACTATACTTAGATTCTGATTAGGAGATGCAGATGAAAAAAATAATCTTAAACTTATCGGGAATATTTATCGGAGCGCTGCTTGCAGCCATTTCAATCAGTATGTTCTTTGTTCCCCACAGGTTTATCAGCGGCGGAATATCCGGTATTTCACTTATTATCTTCTACCTCAGTGATATACCTGTATCCTTGCTGATGTATGTACTTAATATCCCGATAGTTGCCATTGGCGTCAAACATGTGGGCAGGATGTTTGCAATATATACCATTGCCGGCATAACTATGATGTCTTCATTCATATTCTTTTTCAGAAGCTATGATTTCCCCACACTTACCAATAATACTTTTCTTGCAGCAATTTTTGCAGGCGCAATAATCGGGTTGGGCGGCGGAATTGTATTCAGAAGCGGCGGCACACTCGGAGGAACAGATATTCTTGGCATAATGGTTAAGAAAAAGTTCGACATAAGTATAGGGAATTTTCTGTTTTATAGCAATATAGTGATAATGGCTCTTTCTCTTCTGTTCTTCAAACCTGAAATAGTTATGTATACTTTGGTTACCATGTATGTTGCCTCAAAGGTAACCGACAGCATACAGGAAGGCCTGAATACCAAGACCACCGTACTCATTATTTCGGACAGGTATGAGGAAATAGCTAAGAGTATAATTGAACTTCTACATAGGGGAATAACCTATCTGAACGCTGAAGGCGGGTTTCAGCATAAGGAGAAAAAGGTAATAATGTGTGTAATAACCCGATTTGAGTTAAGCAAGCTAAAGGAGATTGCTGTCAGCATAGATAAAAATGCTTTTATCTCTGTCTCCGAGACAAGGGAAGTGCTGGGCAGAGGTTTTTAGAATATGTATTTTTTAATAATAGGACAGCTTATTTATTATCTGTGGAATAACCTGCTTTTTCCTTGAAACTACCCCAGGCAGATAACCTGTTGATTCTTCAGACCTGGAGTTAAACAAATCCTTCATTACTTCTACTGAGTCTCCTGCATATAGTATTTCCGAACCACCGTCAAGAACGTCGGTAATCATTAAGGCCATAATGTTGTATCCTTTTTCTTTACTTAAATTTCTAATATAAGATAAGATATCCTTCTTGATTGAAGCAATCTTGTTCATGTTCACCGTATTCACCTGGGCAACTGCAAAATGATATTTGTTAAAACTGAATTCCTTAAAGTCAGTGAACAATAGTTCCTGAGGTGTCTTGTCCTCAAGCTGACTTCCTTCACGCAGCATGTTTCTGCCGTATTCATCAATATTCAACTCGGCAACTGCAGCAAGCTTCTGCGCCATTGACTTGTCTATGTGAGTACACGTAGGAGATTTGAAAAGTAAAGTATCGGAAATTATTGACGACAGCAGCAGCCCAGCCGTCTTTTTATCAGGCATTAAATCATTCTCAAGATACATGTTTCCGATTATGGTTCCCGTGCTTCCTACCGGCTCATTCCTGAAGTAAACAGGATAGTTCGTTTGTATATCTGCAACCCTGTGATGGTCAATTATTTCAAGAATATGGGACTGTTCAAGTCCGTGCACCGACTGCGACTTTTCATTATGGTCGACAAGAATTACTTTCTTATTCTTTATGTTGAGAAGATGCCTTCCGGCCAAAGTACCAAGAACATTGTTGCCTCCATCCAGAATGGGGTAGTTTCTGAACTTCCATTTGGTCATAATGTCCCTGACATCATCAATAAAGTCACTCTCATTGAAATATATTATATCCTCTGTTTTCATTATTTCTCCGACCGGGATGGCAAGGCTGATAATCTTAATAATATTGAATATGGAATACGGTGTAGAGAGAAGAACTCCCTTAAAGTTCCTTGGTATCTTTACCTTACAGCCATCGGCAAGGATAATGCATTTGACGTCTGCTTTAAGTGCACTTTCCAGGTTTATTCCCTTTCCAACCACTACTATGGCGTTCTTATCGGCCTTACTCAGTGCCTCTATATTGGTACACGTAATAATGGTTCCGTTTACTACATCAAACAACTGGTCATTACCTGAAATTACTTCCGCCTTCAGGACCTCAGCTATATTGAAAAACGAAGTATTATATTTGGATAATGCGTTTTCATCAAAGGTTTCCATGTTAAACTTGGTAACGTCGCCAAGTGAGACAACCCCAACCATTTTTCTCTCTTCAGGGCTTTCTATTAGGGGAAGCAGTTTTGTCTGGGTTGATTTCATGGTCTCCCATACCTGCTTGATGGTTACATGAGGGTAAATCATAACCAACTTGTCATAATCGATATCAGATACCTGCGTCATAACAGATTCAATGAGTTGAGGTACAGGAACATTGAAATAGTTCAGTATGTACTCGGTTTCCTTGTTTATTTCTCCCAGTCTTGCCGGCACACAGTTTTCCACCCCTAGAAGCTTCTTAAAGCTGCAGTAGGATATTGCAGAACATATTGAGTCGGTATCCGGGTTCTTATGACCGAAAACGTAAACCTTATCCATCAGTACTTCTCTCCTTAAATCTGAATTTGTCCTGTTACGTATGACGCAGCATTAATTATATATTCTTGCACAACTTTATTCAATAGTCTGGATTTCCCGGAAATTTATTATATCAAAAAAATGTAATATAGCAATAAAAAGTTTAAAAAATATAAAACCGGAAATAATTCATATTGATAAAAATTTGCATCATGGAGGACAGGCATGAAAACAAAAAAAGACATTGAAAAAATCGGCGACAGCATTTCTCCTGAGATTGGACCGGGTATTCCACCCCTTATTGCCCGTTCGGAGAAATCGGCGACCATAGCCGCCGAGCAGGAACAGAAAGACCTCCTGGATATTTCGGTTGACAAAAGAACACGATGAAAGTATACATTTTCATCATGTTCTTTGTTCATATCTGTTAATCAGTTCCCTGAATTTGTCGGCGTGATGCCCTTCTTCCTCAGCAAATTTCTTGAAGACACTCTTTAATTCCGGATTCTCCAGTCTCTTTGAGTACATCTCGAAGTCCCGTACCAGCTCCTGCGAATTCTGCCATGCCCTCATGAGACAATCGTGTTCGGACATTTCCATCTGTATCATCTCCCGTAAGTTTATACGGATTTATTTTTTGTATAGATTTGAATTTTATTCATTAACTTAGAAACTGGATACTGGACACTAGAACCTGGAGACTGGAGTGGACCTACTTCTATGTTGCTTCAGGCTGCAGGGGGAATAAATTAACTGGCGAATAAGTTTATGGAGAAATCCAAATGCTATCGGGTAGCCCAGGGCATACGGCTGGGACTTGTGCCCAGCCAAAGCCCGGGCCTACAATTATGCTCAAATCATTTCACTGTGTGCACAATCTACGGTTTTCCGGATATACGCTCCAACTTCATCATCACTATAAAACTGCCCTGCCCTAGCTATATGCATCAGATACTCGATATTCCCTTCCGGCCCCTTTATAGGTGAAAAATCCAGGCCTTTTATACCCCAACCTTCATCAATACTCCAGCCAGTAATCTTCTCCAATACCTCCCTGTGGACCTCCCTATCCCTTACCACGCCTTTCTTTCCAACCTTCTCCCTCCCCGCCTCAAATTGAGGCTTTATAAGGCAAACTACCTCTCCACTTTCCTTCAGCAGTCCCTTTACAGCAGGCAGAACCTTGGTCAGGGAAATAAATGAAACATCTATACTCGCGAAGTCAGCCTGCACGCCAATCTGTTCAGGCTGGACATACCGGATATTGGTCCTATCCATACACACAACTCTGGGGTCCTGTCTCAACCTCCATGCAAGCTGCCCGTAACCTACATCTACAGCATATACTTTTGCTGCGCCGTTCTTGAGCATACAGTCGGTGAAACCACCGGTGGAGGCACCAACGTCTATGCAAGTCTTACCTTCAAGTTCAATACCAAAAGAGGCAAGAGCTTTCTCAAGCTTGAGTCCTCCCCTGCTTACATAGGGTATGGCTTCACCTCTTACCTCTATCCTGGCTTCAATATCAATCCTGTCTCCGGCCTTATCTATCCGCTGGCCATCCACAAATACATTACCCGCCATAATCTCGCTCCGGGACCTCTCCCTGCTGGGAGCAAGTCCCTTTTCTACCATCAATACATCAATGCGCTGCTTCCTTGACATCTGCATCTGTCTCCTTCATTTGGGTAATCAACTGGTTTATCCTGTTAACCTGAAGGGCAAATGCCTCCAGTTTTATGTCAATTACCTGTGGAAAAGCATTTCCATCGGTCTCTATATTCAAGAAGGGAAGGTTGGGATAGTTCTTGAGCACTTCCTTTACCAGCTTATTCACCGACACTTTATACTTATGTGTACTTAGTTTCTCGCTCAGTATGGCATCGGCAATCCTGGACGGCATGCACCCGAAAGGCCCAATTGATATAACCCCATCCACATGGTCAATTACCTCGGTAATAGCTGTGCCGATAGTCAGAATAGCCTCTCCCGACAGATAGGGCGATATCAAATCCTTGGCGTTGTCAACTACTTTTTTTACATCTATCGGGTGGTATTCAAGCAGATTTGACCCTGACATAATCTGCTTTATTTCCTTTTCAAATTGATCCCAAATATAAAGACAACAAGCTACTGCTATTACGATTTCTGTGAATATAGTCATAGTCTACTCCTTTAGTTTTTTATTCAAGTGATTTATCTTCATTGAAAGACTTCTCTTCTCATTTGTATCATTTGAGTTCTCTTTCTTTCGCTTTAAC
>JAWLGL010000162.1:0-4869 GCA_041685035.1 Clostridia bacterium | reverse complement strand
CGGGAATATTTAAGATGAAAAAGAATATTGTATACATCTCTTTTGTTTCGGCAGCAATTATTCATAATACCATATTATCGCTTCTCGGTAGATTTTTAGGATACAACATGGAATATATCGAATCACTGATTAAAACATATAATATAATTGTGCTGGCTGCAGTGGGCGCTGCAGCCATAGGCATCTATATCTATTTCAAGTTTTTCAGGAGAAGAAGGAAGCGTATGAAATAGGAGGTCTTGCTACATTCTTCTGGCGCCTTCGAATGCCAGTGGTGAACGTTCACACTCCTCATCTGTAAGCGCTATCTGGCAGCACAAGTGGCTGCCTTTCATGTTTTCTGCAGCGTAGCAAAGGCCGTTGGTTCTGATATCCAGATAGGGGTGATCAATCTGCTCAGGGTCACCAACCATGATGATTTTGGTGCCTGCACCTGCTCTGGTAATTATACCCTTAACCTGGCGTGGAGTGAGGTTCTGTGCCTCATCTATAATAATCCAATGTTTTACAATTGATCTTCCCCTCAGATATGCAATGGACTCGGTCACAATTATATTCCTCTCAAACAATTCCTCTACTTTATCCCTGAGTTCCTTCTCATTTTTGTACCTATTGATTTCATCATTATCCATGAGTATCTCAAGGTTATCTATTATTGGCCGCATGTAGGGAGCAATTTTTTCCTGTTCGGTACCAGGGAGGAATCCAATATCTTCATCCATTTTAATATTTGGTCTGCATATAAGAATTTTACGGTAGGACTTATCCTCATCACACATGATTTTATGCAGACCGACAGCCAATGAATAAAAGGTCTTTGCTGTACCCGCCGGACCCTTAACAATTACAAGCGGCGTGGTTTCAGCACTTTCCATTAGTGCTTCCTGCATAAATTTCTGTCCCACATTTCTTGGATAAACTCCGTAAGGATTATCTTCCAGGTATCTTAATGGGACGATTTTTGTTCCGTCAAATTTCCCAAGTGCTGTTTGTTTGAGATTGGTGAAAGAGCGGATTATCAGGAACTGATTGACCTCGAGTGATTCCTGTTCAGGGGCTATATCATCACTGATAGAAAGTTTTATATCTTCGGGAGCCAGCAATTTTTTCTGGTAGAACTCTGCAATCTTTTCCGGAGAGGTGTAAACATCGATGCGTCCCCTATACTGTTTGTCGTAGGACGGAACCTGCTCAGAAAAGAAGTCCTGTGCAATGACGTCCACAACGTCGGCTTTGATTCTTTGAAATACATCTTTGGTGACAAGGTAAACCTTTTCCTTGGTTTCTTCCTCAATAGCTTTGCATACCTGAAGTATCCTGTTATCATTTTTCGAACTATCCCAGCCATGCGGCAGCTTGTAATCACGTCTGTTGAGTTCTATCCGGAGTGTAGTACCGTTTTCAAGCCGGACTCCTTCACTAAGCTTACCGTGCTCCCGAAGCTTATCCAAAAAACGTGCTGCCTGGCGGGCATGCGCTCCCAGTTCACTGTTTTCCTTTTTAAACCTATCCAGTTCTTCGAGAACTACTTCAGGAATAATAACGATATTATCGCCGAAAGACATAAATGCATTAGGAGATTGAAGCAATACATTAGTATCAAGAACATAGGTCTTTTTCAAGTGGACACTACCTCCCCTTATCATTTGTAGTAAGAAATGCCCAGAGGAACAGCCCTCATATTTGAGAAATGAGGAATCTATAGGCTTGGACACGAATTGACTATTCTAATTTAAATATACTATAATGGAACTATAAAGTAAAGCAAGAAAGTGACTTGAAAACAGAGGTTAGATAAGAATCAAAGCGTGACAGGGGGCGGTTTTCTGTCACGAAAATACATAAATGCAGACAGGAGGTGAATGCTATGGCGTGCTGTGGTTCAAAAAAATCTGGTGAGAATAAGAAAGGTGGCTGCTGTGGCAGCAAAAAAGGCGAAAAGAAAGGCGATAAATAAGTAATAAAAAAGCTGCCGGATGGCAGCTATCTTTTTAGAAATCATATTTTTTTAATCTTAATATTACTAATCATTAGAATTGCAATGATAGGAATAAGGATTATATAAACAATATTATCTGGTTTAAACAAAGCAATTACAGCAAGAATGGCTCCAGCCAGTGCTATGGGCAGACCCATGAAAAACCCGGTTAGGTTGATTACATTAAACCTTGCAAGTCTGAATGTTCCTGCCATTACATAAAGCAGAATCAGAACATATCCCCAGAAGCCTAACATATTTAAACCGGATTTCCACATTACCACAGCTGGTGCAATCCCAAAGGAGACCAGGTCTGAAAGAGAATCCAACTGTTTACCCAAATCACTGTCACACTGCAGTTTCCTGGCAACCTTTCCATCCATTCTATCTGCAATTATAGCAAGTACAATAAGTACAACAGACAGCACGATGTTTGGTGAAAGAATTGCTATTACTCCGAATGAGAGGTTGGCAAATGTTAAGGCCAGTGGGATAAGAAATCTTCCTCCTGTAGGCATAGGAATGTATCCTCCTTTTTTTTCTAGGCGAGTTAATTATAACATATACGGATACATTTTTTCTAGATAAACTTAAATATATAAAAAATAAGTCAAAAAGAGCTCATAGTGATTTACGCTACAGCTGATACAAATCTCTACATACCTATATGCAATCTTTCGACTACACACAAGCATTACAAAACCTATACCAACCTTTGCTCGACTGCCGTAAGTACCTTAGAAGCTGCATGCAACCTTATGGGGCTGCATGCAACCCCCAGTTCAGTTAACCTGAGGTAACACAAATCTTACGATGGTGCAGGGCTGCAGGAATAAGAACCTGCGGAACCCACGGCAATCTTAGCTCGAACATTATACATCCCTTTCGACCGCATGCATACAGTTGGGCATGCATACAGCCTTACAGGACATATAATGCTCTGCTCGCCGGCCAGCACCCAGCCATTCCTGACCGGATACTGACCTTTGACCGGATAATACAGAGCCGCTAGACCCTGTATCACCCTTGGCTCAACCACTATGAACCCTTCGTGGTATTATTGTGTCCTATAATGATGTTTATATTCAAAATAATAAGTGGCAAAAAAAGTATAAAAGGATGCCCCCTGATTTCAAGGGGCTCTCCTATTAATAGGTTTCCACTTCGGAGGCTCCACACGTTCTAAGTATGGATTGAATTTCACTTACGTCCTTATCATCGGTTCTCATGCTCCAGAGAATTTTTCCTTCTTTTATATTCTTTTCATATTCTCTTCCTTTGGCCTCCGGTATGCCCAGGTCAACCAACCCGCCGACAATACCTCCGGTCACAGCACCTGATAGAAGGCCGGTTATAGGACCGGCAGCGGCAACAATACCAAAGCCGGGCACAATCATTGTCCCTGCACCAACCAGCAGGCCCGCCAGCCCGCCAAGGACACCACCGGTTATTACGCCGTCTGAGATGTTATCATTGATACCTCCTTTTCCCATAGCCATGTTTGGAGCGGTGGTTGTACCTGTAGCAGTGTTCCGTCTCACATCTTGACCTGCTTGATTATTACCATCCTGCTTGGTAATTATTGAGATGTCCGAAGTTCTTAAGCCTGCATCCTTAACCATTCTTGCCGCTTTCTCGGCATCCTGCTGGGAATTAAAGATGCCAACTACTGTTTTTGACATAGTATATCCTCCTTGTAAAAGTTTGCTGAAGAATATTACAAATATTCTTTGATTTCTCATTTATTAATATAACTCAAAAAAGATTTATTATACGTTTATAGAGGTTTAAAAAAGGCTTCTGCTTATTTGCTGGTTAACCAGTCTTCCCTCAAATATTAAAATACTATTAAAATTTTGCTGGATTAATAATTTGAAGTAGTTAATATGTTAAAATAAGTTATAAAAGCGGGCAAGTACAAATCATAAAGACTAAAGGTGGGAAGAAGCTTTGAAAATGCGCATTTTTATTCTGGTTATGCTATTATTGGTCCTCGGCAGTTTTGCCTTTGCCCAGCCTCTGCAGGAGGAAGTTCCGCAGGAAGAGCTTCAGCAGCAAGCGGCTGAAGTGATGGTCAGGTTGGGGCTCATGAGAGGATATGGAAATGGGGAACTGGGACTTGAGAGGAATATATCAAGAGCTGAGTTTGCAACCGTAATAGTAAGAATGATGGGGTATGAGGAAAAGCCTTTTGCAGTAGGAAATGAGATAAGCTTCAAAGACTTGTCCAGTAAGCATTGGGCGTACTCGACGGTAAGAATGGCAGCAAGCCTGGGTTACATTAACGGGTATCCCGATAAGACCTTTAAGCCGTCAAACAATATAACATATGCCGAGGCAGCAGCGATAATGGTAAGAGTACTGGGATATGATGACCAGCTTCAGGGTAAATGGCCTCAGAATTACCTGGACAGAGCAGGTGAGATTGGTATTACTAAACGTCTGAGTGTTGATGCCAATAAGCCCATTTCAAGAGGCGATATCTGCATACTGGTGGAGGATTCATTATCTGTGGAACTCAAGAGTGCTCAGTGAAACTGAGGTGTTCCAACATATAAACCCTTCCATTGCCTGGAAGGGTATTTTGTTTATGAAGGGTTTATTCTCAGCAGAATCATGCCTATGACCGATAGGATGACAAGGGCAAACTGCTTTTTTGTAAGCTGTTCGCCGCAGAATAATCTGGCAAGGAGTACCGATATAACCAGATACGACGCATGAATTGTGGAGACGATTGACAAGGGGCCTGATTTCAAGGCAAAGAGGTGGGTATAAAAACCTGCAAAGTTAACAATTCCTATGAGTAAGCCAATAATAACCGAACTGCTTGCAGTTGCGGCGGACTGCGGTGTGCCGGTATTCAATTTATACCCCGATGCTGAAATCATAAC
>JAWLGL010000161.1:0-4869 GCA_041685035.1 Clostridia bacterium | reverse complement strand
TGCTGCTGTTTTGGTTGAGGCAACCAGCAGCCTATCTAAAAAGCAGATTGATGGGATAGCTCGATTTGTGGCTGCCAGCGTAGAGGGGCTTGATGTAAAGCATGTAAAAATAATTGACAAGGCTACTGGCAATATGCTTAACGATGGCTGGGGCGAGGAAATTGCCGGAAATACCAGCCGTCAATATGAATACCAGGCAGCTCTTAAGAAGGAAAAAGAAGACAAGGTGAGGGAACTGCTTGGGAATATGTATGACGGTATAAGGGTTGGGGCCAATATTGTTTGTGACTTTGATACCCAAACAACAAAAGAGGTACAATACTCACCTGTTGTTGGGGACGACAGCGGTATCCTGAGAAACACACAGACTATAAAGGAAGAGGTAGAGAATGGTTCAACCGGAGGAGTACCCGGCACCGATTCTAATACCTCATCCAATACTACTCCCTCATATCCTGCAGGAGAGACTTCAGGCTCATCCTATAAAAAATCCGATATAATAAATAATTATGAAATAAATCAGAGGAACATAGAAAGTACAAAAGCTCCTGGTCAGATGGACAGTGAAAAATCCTCTATCACAGTAAGCCTTCTGTATGGGAAAATTATAACAAATCCTCCTGCACAGGATGAAATTGATACGTTAACCAGGATGATAGCAAATGCAACCGGAATAACTGAGAAAAATATTTCCATAGCAAGCTTCAAGCTTCCCGAAGTTAAGGCGATTCCGCCAAAAACAGACTGGATAAAGCTCTTGGGACAAATTGGCCCTATTGCTGTGCTTGGTGTGCTTATAGTCCTTCTTGCTATTGGTATTCTCCAAAAAGGCTCGACAGCCGGCAGAGATCTTGCGGTCAATGGTCCTCCATTAAGATCAGTAGGGCTTACCGCTGACCAGAATTTTGAAGAACTGCCGGATATAGATCTTGAGGAAAAATCTGAGGTTAAGAGGCAGATAGATAAGTTTGTAAAACAAAAACCCGACGCGGTAGCACAGCTGTTGAGAAATTGGCTGGCAGATGAATGGGATTGAGGAGTGAATTAAATGTCAAGGGGTAAGTCCGAACTGGGCGGTAAGGAAAAGGCTGCAATGCTATTGATTGCATTGGGTCCCGAACGGTCAGCTGAAATATTCAAACATCTCAAAGAGGAAGAAATTGAACAGTTAACCCTTGAAATTGCCAATATCAGGACGGTTACACCCCAAGAGAAGGAAAGGATTCTTGAGGAGTTCTACCAGATATGTCTTGCACAGGAGTATATAGCAGAGGGAGGAATCTCGTACGCAAAAGATATTCTTGAGAAGGCTTTGGGTTCACAGAAGGCTCTGGAGATTATAAACAAGCTTACAGTTTCCCTTCAGGTAAGGCCGTTTGACTTTGTACGCAAGGCAGATGCAAACCAGCTGCTTAATTTTATTCAAGGGGAGCACCCTCAAACCATTGCGCTTATTCTTGCATACCTCAAACCTGCGCAGGCTGCAGCAGTTCTTTCAGCATTATCGCAGGAAAAGCAGGCCGATGTTACCAGAAGGATTGCTATTATGGACAGAACCTCTCCTGAGGTTATAAAAGAAGTTGAAAGAGTACTTGAGAAAAAGCTCTCCTCCTTGGTTACTGAAGACTATACATCCACCGGGGGTATCGGTGCTATTGTTGATATACTGAACTCAGTTGATAGAGGAACCGAAAAGTATATTATGGAAACCCTTGAAATAGAAGATACCGACCTGGCTACGGAAATTAAGAAGAGGATGTTTGTATTTGACGATATTGTGACACTTGACAACAGGTCTATTCAAAGATTCCTGCGGGAAGTTGACAATAATCAACTTGCTCTTGCTCTTAAAGGTGCAAGTGAGGAGGTACAGAAGGTTATATACAATAATATGTCCAAGCGTCTTCAGGAGACGATAAAAGAAGATATTGAATACATGGGACCTGTGAGACTGAGGGATGTGGAAGATGCCCAGCAGAAGATTGTCAACGTTATCAGGAAGCTTGAGGATGCAGGAGAAATTGTTATATCCAGAGGCGGAGGGGATGAAATAATTGTCTAAGATAATCAAGTCATGTAATGTATGTATAGGCGAATTTGCACGAGTTGAGCCACCTGACCCCGGGTTTGAAGACCAGCAGGATGAAATAATTGAGGATGATATTCTGGATGAAGATATTAGAGGCCTTGATGGAGAAGATATGCTTGAACACGCAGAGGAAAGGGCTCGTGAAATAATAAGTAACGCAAAAGCAGAAGCAAAGAAGGTTTTTGATGAAACAATGGCCAAGGTGGAAGAAGAAAGGGAAATTGTACTTGAGCAGGCCAAGAAAAACGGATTCGAGGAAGGCTATAATCAAGCATTAAGCCAATGCGAAGATATTATTCAAGAAGCTGGTAGATTAAAACAGCAGGCACTGGAAGAAAGCAGAATTTATCTGAATAGTATCCAGGACGAAGTGGTAACCGTCATACTTGATGTTGCCAGAAAGGTAGTAGGATTCGAGGTAAGCTTCAATAAGGAGGACATACTTTACATAGTAAGAGAAGCTCTTGAGAGCTGCATGCATAAGAATCATATTGTTTTAAGGGTGTCGGGGGATGATTATGATTACATAGTTAAATCCCGGGATAAACTGATGGCAATGGTCCAAGGTATCGGAGAGCTTGAAATAAAAACGGACCATTCTTTAGAGACAGGAAGCTGCCTTCTCGAGACACCTTATGGCTCAATTGATGGAAGTGTAAATACCAGGCTGGATGAGATTGAAAAGGTGTTCAGGGGTCTTATTGATAAGGATTAAGCACCTAGGGTATACAGACTCAGACAGCTGTACAATATGACAAGCGCCAAGGCCCGCTGTCACTTATGGGTGATATAATGTTGAAGTTTGATTCCGATAAACTACGGCAAGTTCTGAACAGTTCAAATTTCATAGTGCACTACGGGAAAATATCCCAGGTTGTAGGCCTTACAATCGAATCTATTGGCCCATCTATAAGCATTGGTGGGCTTTGTTCAGTTGATGCAGGTAATCACAACCAGCTTCTGTGTGAAGTAGTTGGTTTTAGAGATAACAAGGTTCTATTGATGCCCCTTGGGGATATGAGTGGTATTGCTCCTGGAAGCAAGGTAACTGCCTTGGACACTTCCCTTTCTGTAGCTGTTGGACCGGAATTGAGAGGTAAAATTATAAACGGACTGGGACAACCTCTAGACCATGCTTCCCTTACATCTTTAAGCAAAAGCTATCCGGTTCTGAATCAACCGCCGCACCCATTGAGAAGAAAGAGGATAACTCAGCCGCTTACGCTTGGAGTGAAAGCTCTGGATGGGCTTTTAACAATCGGGAAAGGCCAGAGGGTTGGAATTTTTGCAGGAAGCGGTGTGGGAAAGAGTACTCTTATGGGTATGATAGCACGAAATACAAAAGCCGATGTCAATGTCATAGCATTAATTGGGGAACGTGGAAGAGAAGTAAGAGAGTTTCTGGAAAAAGACTTGCAGGAAGAAGGCCTTAAAAGGTCGGTGGTTGTTGTAGCTACGTCCGACCAGCCAGCACTGGTAAGACTGAAAGGAGCATTTGTTGCTACTGCTATTGCAGAATACTTCAGGGATGAGGGTAAAGATGTCCTTCTTCTAATGGATTCACTTACCAGGTTTGCCATGGCTCAGAGAGAGGTTGGTCTTGCCATTGGAGAGCCACCGGTTTCGAAAGGGTATACTCCTTCGGTCTTTGCCCTGATGCCTAAACTCTTGGAGAGGGCTGGTAATTCAGAGCACGGTTCGATTACTGGATTATATACTGTACTTGTTGACGGAGACGACCTCACAGAGCCTGTTACTGATGCTGCGAGAGGGGTTCTGGATGGGCATATTGTACTTTCGAGGAGTCTGGCTAATAAGAACCATTATCCGGCTATAGACGTATTGGCCAGTGTCAGCAGGGTGATGCCGGATATTATTTCCCAGGAGCACAAGAATACTGCAAATGAGATAAAAAAGATTATGGCGGTTTACAGGGAATCTGAAGAGCTCATCAACATTGGCGCTTATGTAAAAGGAAGCAGCACAAAGATTGATTATGCAATAGACGTGATTGATAAGATAAATGAATTTCTCCTGCAGGAGGTCGGCGAGGCTGTTACGTTTGAAGAAGTACTGGAGCAATTGGACTCAATCCTATAACTTTATCAACATAAACCTAACCTTTATCTGGAACCTTTCCTGCCTTGAACAATTCCAGCCGTACCAGCAGTGTTCTCCACAACTTAAATTATAAAGAATGGAGAGGTTATGAATGGCTAAGTTCGTTTTTAAACTGCAGTCTGTCTTGAATATCAAAAAACAGATTGAAGATAGTCTCAAGATTCAACTTGGGAAAGCTGTACAGGCTCTTGAAGCAGAAAAGGAACTTTTAAAAGAGTTGGAAAGCGAGAAGAAGAGGTGTATGGGAGAAGTTGGCAGCAAGGTGTCGGGAGGGGTAAAAGTCGATAAACTGAAAAACTATAATGCATACATTTCATTTATTAAACAAAAAATCTCAAGGCAGTACGAAATGGTTAAATCTGCACAGGAAATTGTCGATAAATATAGAGAAGAGTTGACTGGTATGATGAAGGAAAGAAAGATGCTTGAAAAACTCAGAGAGAAGCAGTATGAGGAGTATATGCAGGAAATTAAGAAAAAAGAGCAGAAAGATATAGATGAGATTGTAAGCTATCGGGGAAGTGCAAGGAACGGAGGATAGTATGGCAGCTGCAAAGACGGGCAAGGATCAGGAAAATAGCACCTTGCAGGCAAAAGAAAATAATGTGAAACTGTCCGCGGCCAGTAATAAATCCAAAAAAAAGGGTGGATTTATTGCA
>JAWLGL010000160.1:0-4878 GCA_041685035.1 Clostridia bacterium | reverse complement strand
GTTTGCAACATCCCCCTGTATTTCAAACTTGTATATCTGCTCATTCAGTGACCTTATCTGCTCACTCAACGAATTTACTTCTTCGACTTTGGACCTTACTGCATAGTTGGTATCAGACTGGATTTTCTCCAGATGGGCTGCCGTGCTGTTAAAGTAGTTGGCCAGGGTGATACCCTTCTCTTTTACCAGAGCCCTTGTCGCAAGACTGCTCGGGTTTTTGGACAACTCGTGGACAGCCGAGAAGAATTCATTAAGCACTGTATTGAAGCCGCTGTCCGACGGCTCATTAAAAACAGCCTCTATATCCGAAAGCAGAGTTTTCTTTATATCCCATTCTCCATAGGATACATTTTCGCTCCAGTATTTGAAGTCAAGGTACTCATCCCTTATTCTCTGAGCTCCAAGCACCTGCGCGCCATTGCCTATCATACCGGTTCCATCGCTCATGGCCAGAGGTGTGTCGGCTCTTTGATTTACTACCTGCCGGGAGTAGCCTGGAGTATTTACATTGGACAGGTTATGATTGGTTATATCCAGAGCCCTCTGACTTGCATACAAACCGGTCATTGCAAGATTCAAACCGAAAAATGATGCTCTCATTTAATATTCACCCCTTACCTTCCCTGGGTACCCAGTCTGTTTATTATATGTTCAAAACATTCATCCACCAGTGATATAACCTTTGTAGCCGCATTGTATGAATACTGGTACTTAATCATGTTTGACATCTCTTCATCCATGGATACTCCTGATATTGCAGTCCTGCGGTTTTCGGCAGACTCAAGCAGCTTTCTCTGACCATCAACAACCCTGTTGGCTTCCCTCCCATTGTTTCCAATGGTAAGGATTATAGACCTGTAGAAGTCGTCTCCGTCCTGCAAGTCAGATATATCACCAAACAATGACATGTGCCTGAGGGATATTATGTCCTCAGCCAGGGCATTATCTCCTGTAGCAGGTGTCTTTGCTGCTGCAATCCTATCCAGTGATGAAAGTAGCGGATTGATTCGTATATTGCCCATTTTCATGGAATAATTGCTGTCAATCTTGACAAAAAAGTCTTCTCCCGGGTTTCCCTGCACATCAAGACCGGTTTTATGCAGGCTGTTTATTTCTCTCATAATGATATTGATAAGAGCATTAAGCCGTCTCTTAACATCGGAAATTATATCGCTTGATGGTGGAATGGTACTGATTTTTTCATTCACATCGCTGTTTACGGCAAGACCCAGCTCATCGTAATCAACCACTGCCAAGTCGTACATTGCTCCTCCCGTACTGTCTGCGACACTCTGCCACCCTGGCTCAGGGTTGGTATCCCCCAGATAGGCTCCATCTGAGGCAATAAATGTTGTCATGCCAAGCTGGCTCAGGTTATCAATCTCTGCCTGGAGTGCGGGGGCAGTTACGTTTACCGCGTCACCCTGTATGGTTTCATTTGTAAATACCATAAGGTACTTATTCGTTTCATCCCTGTATGTAACATCATTCTGGAGCCTGTTAACTACGCTGAAGAAGTCATTATCTGTAGTAACCGACCTTGTAGCCAGACCGGCTACTGCAGCTTCAAACGCCGCTCTGTTAGCAAACTGCTGGGGCATATCAGCTCCCGGAGCGCCTCCAAAGGTTATAAGGTTAAGTCTGTAATCAACTCCCTTGTTTTCAAGCCTGTCAATAAACTGGTCTATATTTGCCTGCAAGTTGGCCAGGTTGGCAGGACCGAAGGTGTCGTCCGAAAGGTCAATGGCAAAGGTTATATCGGCTTTTGCATTGGGGCTTCCGTTGCTTATACTATCGACCGTACCTACAACCGACTCTCCCCTGGCTTCAAGAAGACCCTTGAGTATGCCGCTTCTTACAACCACCAATTCATCGTTATCCTCCCACCTTGGAGCCACAAACAAACTTCCAAGCACATTCTCTCCGGCATACATTTTGCTGGCTTCCCCCCGGGTAACCAGAAAGTGTCCAGCAACATCAATATCCACCATGGAGTCCTGTCTCTCAAAAACACTTATATTTATAAGCTTGGAAAGCCTGTCTATATATGAAGCCCTCTGGTCTCTGAAGTCGTTGGCGAAGTCACCGCTGTTTTCAGCCTTAAGTATCTTTATATTTAAATCCGCGATATTACTTGCAAGTGAATTTATTTCATCTATCCTGACCCTTATTTCCGAATCAAGGTCAGCCTGCAGCTTATCCAGCTGTTCACCTATATGATTTGCCTGGTCAACAAACGCGCTTGCCCTCTGTCTCACAAGCGCTCTCACCGTCAGGCTTTCAGGTGACTTTGAAAGCTCATGCCAGCTGTCCCAGAATTGATTCATAACACTCTGGAGGCCCTCGGTCATGGGCTCACCAATTATTGACTCAATATCATTATAGGTTTTAAGCCTGGTTTCCTGGTAGCCCAGCAGTTCGTTCTCAGCCCTGTAAACATTGTCCAGAAAGGTCTGTCTTATCTGCCTCACCTGTTCTATGGTAACGCCAAGCCCTACCGGAAACTTCCCCTGTCTGACCGGAGCAGCTGCGGCCATAATTGCCTGCTGCCTGGAGAACCCGGGCGTGTTAACATTAGAAATATTGTGGCCTGTAACGTAAAGAGCCCTCTCACTTGCAGTAAGGCCTGACCTGGCGATTTCATAACTGGCGAATCCGGGCATATTTTCACATCCTTACAGTTTCATATCAATAAGATTCTTCCTGGATTTATCCGAACTGTTACCTTTTTTTCCGTAGTTATTGCTGGCTGCATCTGCATTTGCCATCAGGTTCAGGGAAAACTCTATGAACTCAAGGGAGTTCTGTATCAGCTTGGAATTCAGCTTATTAATATGCCCAAGCTCATTAACTATACCGAGCATCCTTTTCTGGTATTCCTCCAGTCTTTTACTCTGAACCTCGGTGGTATGCTTTCTGATTTCGGATATATTCATGGTTTTTTCACCGGCATTGGTTTCATTACAGATTTGCAGAAGAACCTCTTCTCTCTTCTCATCTATTCGGGCAATCTGCATTACAAGAGCCTGCTCCAGCTTGACTATGTTGTCCAACTCAGACACCTTGCCTTCTATAATGGTATTGGTTTTATCTTTTGATAATCTTAGTATATCTTCATAAACCGTGTATTCCTGCTCGAGTATCTCTAGAAGCTTGTCTATAAGTTCCCTTTTCACTATTGATTCACCCCTTTTGTTTGCACTGCGAACCTTGAACAGGTCCCTGCAAAATTACAAAAAATAAAATACTCTTGGGCCATAGTAAAGTATTTGCGGGATAAAATCCCGCAACCGGCTTTTGTCAAGTATTATACTTTCTTATCTATTATGGTCTTTATAATTTTATCGGCAATGTCTGTGCCACTCGGTTCATACGTATCGGTCTGCATCTTCCGCTTGATTTCTTTGACCTTATCCTCCCTGATATCCGGAGCTTCCTTTGCCGCTTTAAGCGCAGCCTGAAAGTCCTTGCCCTGGTCGGATATTGACACGACATCTTTTCTCGACTCTACACCTGAAGATTTATCAACCTTGGGTGCAGTTTTGTTCTTGTCATAAATTCCGAGTATTTGCTGGAGTCCCCAAATTTTCATAAAATCACCCCAAAAATATTACTTATCTTTATAAGTTTATTCAAACTTTAACTGTTGTTCGGCTTCTCTATTATATTTATCGGATTATTAAAAAATTTTTTAACACTTTTTAAAAAATTTTTCTGCATTTTAATCTTAAATTAGTTTATCCCCTATAGTTAGTCCTCGGATGTCAAATATCGCATACCGGATTTTCTTTTCTTCTCTTCTTCGCCCTCGGCCTCTTTTCCACCTTTCGCAGACCTACCGGATGCTGCCGCACTTATGTCTCTTTCCAGCTGTTTCGAGCAGGCTTCGCAGAATCTGCCTCTCTTTATAGACCTCCCGCAGTTTTCACACTCCAATACGATATTGGAGCCCTCTCTTACTTCCAGTCTTCCCTCTCTCAAAAACCTGGTAATCTTTTCAACGCTTACCTCACACGCATCTGAAACTTCCCTCATCGCTGCTCCCGGGTTTTCCTTAAGGTAGCTTCTTACATTTTCGAAATCTTCTTCATCTTTCCTCTTGCAGAGGTCACAAATAGGCATCCCTCCCATATAGCCGAACATTCTGCCACAGCGTTTGCAGTTTCTAGGTTCCATAATGATCCCTCCGCTATAATTAATCATAATCACTCTTTCCGGTTGCTGCTGTTACAACATATACTTCTTGTGCCCCGGCTTCAGTCAGGACTCTACTGCATTCATTAACAGTCGCTCCTGTAGTTATTATATCGTCAACAAGAAGAACTTTCTTCCCTGTTATTTCATCAGCGTCTATTAAATCAAACGCACCCTTTACATTCACATTCCGGTCTCTTCTATCAAGCTTGGACTGGCTCTCTGTAGGTTTTTTCTTTATTAGGTTGTGTGTCGAAAGCGGTTTTGAGAAGTAATCAGCCAGCCGCCGGGCTATCAATTCAGCCTGGTTGTATCCTCTTTCATTCATTTTGGTGTAATGTATCGGTACACTTACTATTATATCAAAATTCAGATTATTTGTCATTTTTAACTTTTCTATAATAAGCCACGCCAGCGCCACGGCAAGCTGTTTTTTTCCCTTAAACTTGAATTCCAGCAGTTTCTCCCTAATCAACCCTTCATATTCACATGCACTGTAAACCCTTGAATAACACCTCTTTCCCACACACTGTCCGCATATAATCCGGTTGTCTTCCTTCATGCGTTTACCACAGTGGGTACATGGATTTTCCACTATAAGCATAGCCTGTTGAAGACATGGTTCGCACAGGGGAGAGTGGAGTTTTGGAAACCACTCCATAATCTCCGAACAGAACTCACATC
>JAWLGL010000159.1:0-4989 GCA_041685035.1 Clostridia bacterium | reverse complement strand
CTGGGTTCAAGTATCAGGAATGAGAGTGAGGGCAAAAGGGTTTTTTCCATTGTCAGGAATGTAAGTTCAACAGGAATATACGTTACCACAAAGAAACATTATACAGAAGGAAGTACGGCTGATTGTATAGTTTCCATTGATGATGATATGATTTCTTTCAAAGGAGAGATAGTCAGGACCTGTGACCACAATCCTTATTTCGGATACGGGATAGAAATAACCGAGATAGAAGATAAGGACAGTTATAAGCTGGAAAAGTTTATTGAAGAAAGCATGTCACTGCTCAATGGTTACGAATCCCACAATACCGAAAATGAACATTCCGGTGAAGACCTGCTGAGTTATGATAGTGGTACTTATTCAGGCAGCACAGGTGATGCCGATATAGGTATCATAGGGCCTGAAGGACATGACGGCAGAATAATTCAAGCCAACTTTCCATTTAATGCGACAATAGAGGAATTTAATTTATCCAATCAGCTGCCTGAAGTTAAAAATCATATAGAGAATATGCTATCGTTAGGGTGGCTTGAGCAAGCAAAAAACATATTGATTTTTGGCCCGTCAGGGTCGGGAAAGACACATCTGGCTGTCGGGATTGGAATGAAAGCCATAGAAAATGGTTATAAAGTGAGCTTTACAACAATGAATGAACTTATTGACCTCTTTAAAAACCAGAACACAAATCCGGACTGTAGATTCAGGCTTAACAGGGTCATGAATTCCAGAGTTGTAATTGTTGATGAAGCCGGCTTGACTCCTCTTTCCAGGGAAGATGCAAATATTTTCTTTCAGTTTGTAAGCAGATTGTACGGAAAGGCATCACTGATAATTACATCAGATTTAACCTTTGAGCAGTTGAAGGATTCCATAGGGGAACAGGCTACGGTCAATCTCATACTGGATGAATTGGTACATAATGTATGGCTGCGAACTTTGGTTAACTAGAATACATAAAAAACACCGGATAATGAGGCCGGTGTTTTTTTATGTAAAATTTTTCTTCATCTTTTGCTATTTTTTTGGTATACTATAATTTGCCGCAATAATGAGGAAATGTTTGAACTAATAATAGTAATATGAAATTGATTGAATAAAGTATGTAATTAATGTAAAATATTTGTCAAACTTGGATACTGTTGTATAATGAACATATATTGTCATGGATGTATGGTAAGCAAGGTAAAGGTCTGTAGTAAGAATAGGGAGTGATTACAGAAAACAAAGGGGGAAACTAAAGACTGTTATGAAAACTACTGCGGATGTTAAAGAAATACAGAAAATACTTAGAACGGAGCATCACGATCCATTTTCTATACTTGGTATGCACCCTATAGAAGTGCGGACTGATTCAGAACGTAAAAGCAAATCAAAAACCGGCGTGAAAACAGCCGATGTCAAGAAAGGCCTTGTTGTAAGAGCTTTTATCCCATATGCCAGCGAGGTCTATGTAGTTGATGAAAAGAACCCTGAAAAAGAGTATCAGATGGAGAAAATAGATAAGGAAGGTTTCTTTGAACTTCTGCTGTTAAGCAGAAAGAGTTTGTTTAAATACCTTCTACGTATTGTTGACCATGCAGGCAATGTTCAGCAAATATATGACCCATATGCTTTTTTACCGATACTCACCGAATTTGATTTGTACCTGTTTAATCAGGGTACCAATTACAGGGTTTATGAAAAAATGGGAGCAAATGTCCGTGAAATTGATGGTGTAAAGGGTACACATTTTTCAGTGTGGGCTCCTACAGCCAATCGTGTGAGTGTGGTGGGCAACTTCAATGAATGGGATGGAAGAATGCACCAGATGCGCGTACTGGGAAGCTCCGGAGTATGGGAGATATTTATCCCAGGCCTTGATTCAGGAGAAGTATATAAATATGAGATAAAAGCATTTAATGGAGAAATTGTACTTAAAGCTGACCCGTATGCTTTTTATGCTGAACATAAACCCAAGACGGCTTCAATAACTTTTGACATCAGTAATTATCAGTGGAATGACAGTGAGTGGCTGAAGGACAGGCAGACTGCCAACACCTTTGAGCGTCCTGTATCCATATATGAAGTTCATCTTGGCTCATGGATGAAGATAGAAGAAGAAGGGAACAGGTATCTTACATACAGGGAACATGCTGACAGGCTTATCAAATATGTGAAGGATATGGGATACACCCATATTGAGCTAATGCCCATATGCGAGCATCCGTATGACGGGTCATGGGGATACCAGATAACCGGATATTATGCAGTAACCAGCAGGTATGGTTCTCCTGAAGATTTCATGTATTTTGTTGATCAATGTCATCAAAATGGTATCGGTGTAATAATGGACTGGGTACCAGCCCATTTTCCCAAAGACGCACATGGACTGGCAAGATTTGATGGAACCGCACTTTATGAACATGAACATCCTAAACAGGGAGAGCACCCCGACTGGGGTACACTGATATTTAACTATGGAAGAAGTGAAGTTAAGAACTTCCTGATTGCAAATGCTTTTTTCTGGTTTGACAAATACCATATTGATGGATTAAGGGTAGATGCCGTTGCTTCTATGCTCTACCTTGATTATGGAAAGAAGGATGGAGAATGGATACCCAATAAGTGGGGAGGAAAGGAAAATGTTGATGCAATAGAGTTCATGAGACAGATGAACAGTACGATATATCAGCAGTTTCCAGGTGTCATGATGGTAGCCGAAGAGTCAACATCATGGGCCATGGTGTGCAAGCCCCCGCATGTTGGAGGACTTGGATATGGCTTTAAGTGGAATATGGGCTGGATGAATGACTTTCTCACATATATAAGCAAGGACCCGATTTACAGGAAGTACCACCATAACAGCCTTACATTTTCAATGTTTTACGCCTTCTCGGAAAACTTTATCCTTGTGCTCTCACACGATGAAGTGGTTCATGGCAAGTGTTCAATGCTGAACAAGATGCCGGGTGATTACTGGCAGAAGTTTGCCAACCTCAGGGCAGCTTATGGATTTATGTATGGACACCCGGGTAAAAAGCTGTTGTTCATGGGAGGAGAATTCGGTCAGTTTATTGAGTGGGACTATCAGAGAAGCCTGGATTGGCATTTGCTTGACTATGAAATGCACAGAAAAATGCAGGACTATGTTAGGGACCTGAATAATTTGTATAAAAGCGAAAAATCCTTGTGGGAAATTGACTTCAGTCACGGTGGATTTGAGTGGATTGACTGCAGCGATGCAGAACACAGTGTAATTTCGTTCATCAGAAAAGCTAAGGACTGGAAGGATATGCTTATATTCGTGTGCAACTTTACCCCTGTTGTGTACGAGGGATACAGAATCGGTGTACCGCTAGGAGGATACTACAAAGAAGTTATGAATAGTGATTCCGAAGTATATGGAGGAAGTAACCAAGGAAATGATGGAGGTCTAACGGCAGTTGAGTATCCATGGCAGGGACGACCGTACTCACTCGAACTTAAAATCCCGCCGCTGGGAGTATTGGTTCTTAAACCAACAGCTGATGAAAACCGTGACAACTAGCAGTCTAAACAAGGGGTTTTTCTTTTGACAAATGGGTGTTTTTGTAGTATACTATTTCAGGTGACTGCGGATAATAAATATGCAGTTAAAAAAATGAAATAGTACGATTATATTCCAAAATAAGTTAAGCAAGAATCGGGAGTACAAACATTATTTAAATTTCTATGCACTGAAACTGGTTTGAGCATGACAGATGCATAACCAACTGAACTCAGCAACGTAACTTTATATGCAAAAGAAGAAGGTGCTAAGTACTTAAGATAAACTTTGTGGTGTTTGTACTTAGCATTTCATTTTTTAGGATAATGTGAGGAATTACTCACAAGTAGTTATAAGAAGGATTCTGGTATTGTAAGGGAGGTAAGACAATGTTTAATGTAGGAGATAAAATAGTATACCCCATGCACGGCGCCGGCGTTATTGAATCAATTGAAGAAAAGGAAATACTGGGAAAAAAGCAGAGATATTATGTAATGAAAATGCCGGTAGGAGACATAAAAGTGATGGTTCCAACCAGTAATGCCAAGGATATCGGCATACGCGAGGTTATAGACAGTGAAGAAGCGCAGAAGGTCTTTGGAGCCCTTGAAGATGACAATATCTATATGAACACAAATTGGAACAAGAGATACAGGGAGAACATGGACAAAATTAAAAGCGGTAATATCTTTGAGGTAGCTGATGTAGTCAGAAATCTTGCACACAGAGATAAGGAAAAGGGATTGTCAACAGGGGAAAGAAAAATGCTCAATAATGCCAAGCAGATACTGGTTAGTGAACTGGTTCTTGCCAACGGAATGGAGCAAGGTGTAGTAGAAAAAATGATAAATGAGAAATTGAACAATATAACCGAGCATCTTGCATAACTTTATTTAAAATACCTTTTACCTTATACTGTGTAAAAGGTATTATATTTATTTCATGGAATGGAGGTGAAGAATAGTTTTGAAAAGGATAGTAAAAGCAGCATTGGTTTTAATTGGAGGGCTTCTGGGATATGCACTTGTCCGCTGGATGATTGACCTTACCGAATACAGGGTACATTTAACTCCATTGAAGAAGGAATACATAGCTATCAGCGGTGCTTTGACTTTTGCCGGCTTAACCTTCTTTGTGTCAAATGGGGTTGCCAGTAAGATAACTACCAAGCTCAGAAAGTACCAGGAAGCCTTACACAGGTTGTCTCCCAAGGAATTACTTATGGGGAGTGCAGGAGTTGTCATTGGTCTTATTATTGCAAATTTATTAAATATAACAATACTCAAAATTCAGTATATTGGAATACTATTAGCACTCGTATGCAATTTTTTATTTGCTTATCTGGGTCTTACTTTTTTTGTAAGGAAAAAGGACTTACTGGATGACTTATCGCTGACCCATAACTATAGAAGCCAGCCCCATCGTAAAGTACTTGATACCAGAGCAATAATCGACGGAAGAATTGTAGATGTTTATAAGGCAGG
>JAWLGL010000158.1:0-5018 GCA_041685035.1 Clostridia bacterium | reverse complement strand
ATACATGTTGAGCTTAAGACGTCAATATTTGAATATGACGGAATTGAGAAGCTTATGGCAGAACTTATTGATAAGTTTAGAATGAACAACCGTGTCATTGTATCTTCCTTCAACCACTATTCACTTAAGAGAATGAAGCAAGCAAAGCCCGAAGTAAGGACTGCAGCAACTTACATGGGTAATTTTTTTGAGCCCGGGACGTACCTGAAAGGTATAGGGGCTGATGATATTCATACCAGCATGTATACAATAAACGGAGATTTAGTTGACTATACAACTGCCAACGGCATTAAGTTAAGGTGTTTTACGGCAAATCAAGAGTGGGAAATGCAGCGGCTGGTCAATATGGGGGTTGATGGGATATTTACAGATAACCCCGATATCCTACTTAATCTCAAAAGAAGCCATGCAAATGCCTAGCCAGGCGAAGTGTAGGAGTATGCAACCAAGGACGAATATGGGACGGAAGAACCGTCCCCGCGTCCCAGTTTTTATTCATAAAACGTTACGAACTTGATTGAATACAGGTCGCCCATTACCCGGTTGTTGGTTTCGCTTTCCCTTAGCACAATGTAGCTTATACCTACGTCTTCAATTACTCCATCCCTATCAATCAGGACATTTGTACCGACGAGGAATTCAACACGTGCTCTTCTGCCTATGTTGGCCCTCAGGAATGCTTGTGTGTAACCCGGATTAGTCAGAATTGGTGGCGTAACACCCGGAGCAAGCCCGAAAAATGGTGTTGCTTGCCCTGGGATACCAACTGCCTCAGGTGTTACCGGAGAAGTAGGTACTGTAGGATATCCCGGTAGTGTAGATGCGCTTGGCAGCTGGCCGCCAGGTATTTGTCTGTTGTAAGTACTGTCTTCAAAGTTTTCGTCAATATAATCGTAATGGTCGGAATAATAATTATTCATAATGTTCCCTCCTTAAAAAAGATTTATGTTTGTGCATACAATGAAGTCGGTTTATAAAAACAATGCTCGCCAATCCTTGTATTTACTACTCCTGTACGGGTTGGAGGAAAATATGGAGCGCATACGGGACTGAAGGGATTGTAGTACCACAGGCATTCTTCAGTTCCAGGGAGTTTCTGGCCGGCCAAAGCCCAGTCTGCAACTTCATAGTGAATCTCTTCGGGAGTTGCAGCCCATACAGTCTGAGGATTTACCTGGCCGTATACTACTGGTTTCAGGCAGGTAAACTCACATGCTTCTTCAATAACTTTCCTTATATCTCCTTGACCTGTCCTGAGATACTGACCATACGCAACATGTACTCTGTTCATTACCACTGTTGCAACTGCTTTCATTCCGTTTATTCCTTCCCCTTCGGCTTCACATTTAATAAGTCTTGCAAATAGTTCTCTACCGGTATATGGCATTGCTTAAATCACCTCTCAAACCAAAGTCTCAGGCAGACAGTTTTTATTCAGGCAGATAAGTGCTTCCGTCAAGTGGTATTAAAACCTGGAGAGGAGGTTCTTCACCTGCCAATCCGACAGCATATATGCTTAGATTTCTTCCCGGTCTAAGCGTAACATTGGGAACAGTTAGAACCACTTCATCGGTTCCTGATGAACGGATGTGAAGAGTGTATCGTCCAGGTGTCAGTGTTCTGTAGCCTGTAGTATCTCTGTAGCCGACATCTGAATATAACTCTGTCCCATCAGACAGCATAACATCCATCGGTGGTGAATTTGGGGACAGGTGAACGAACCTTGCCCGGGTCCTATTCATTAGTGGGGGAGTTCTAGGGTCTGAAACTACGTATAGTTCAATGTCACGCAGTTTCTCAACAGCAGCTGCAGTATAGATAGTCTCAGGTGCAACCTCAATACTTTCTTCTATTGCAGGATTGGAATTCTGTCCCTTTGGAAATACTTTTATACTGTATAAGCCGGAATGTACTCCAAGGTACGGGTTGAAATTCTTATATTTTAAATTAGACGCAATCTGTTTGCCGTTAAGAAGAATATCTACAGCAGGTGCATCAGGAGAAGCATGGAGTACTCTGAAATATGACAAGCCTGTTTGCCTGTTTGTCAGATAGTCTATTGGCTGGTAGTAGTTAGTACAATCCATGCAAATCAGTCCTCCAATCTAGTTAATGACATAATATGCTAAAGGTGAATTTATGGTTACACACAACAAGGATTATGCAGCAGACAGATAGAAAGCATGCATACCTGAAAAGCCTGTGGATTGTTTAATCCACAGGCTTTTCAGGATTATCAGGTTTACTGCATATTTCTTTCAGCAAACTGAATCATTCTTTTAACCATCTGACCGCCCACAGGGCCTCCAAGTGCACCGTTATCCCTGCTGGGAACGTCACCGCGATAATGGTCATTATTCTCTTTAATGTTTTGGAGCAGCCCGAGTTCTGTAGCTACTTCCATCTTTAGTTTCTTTAGAAATTCTTTTCTTTCTTGATTATCGATTGTCATTTTTATCACCTCAATAGTATTATTAACGTAAAGCATAATATTTTTCATAGTAATATTTTGAATAATTATTATTTACAGAACCATGCGGCTTAAAATTTACCCGATGACTACCGCCGCTAAGAATTAAGCGGCGCTACGTCCCTGGATAACGGCTTCTAAGTTTCAGTTGGAGATAAACCTCCACCTGAATCTAAGAATCCTGTTTGTCCGATGACTACCGCCACTAAGTTTTAATAAGTGGCGCTACGTCCCTGGATAACGGCTTCTAAGTTTCAGTTGGAGATAAACCTCCACCTGAATCTAAGAATCCTGTTTATGTCGATTAAAGGATTTTTATAATATTTGAAGAATAAATAGAATATGTCTTAAAATATTCAGAGGTGCAAAATGAATAGAATCCTGATGATTTTTGACTACTTTAAAGAAGCTTTTGAATTAAACATCGGCAACAAAATACTTTATAAGCCCCAGATTTTCTTTGTGATTATTAAGACAGCATTTGTGCTTGCTTGCGGTATACTGCTGATGGTTTTATACAGGAAGCTGACTGAGAGCGGTTTTGACTTTTTCGGCAGCAACGCTGTAAACATGCTTGCCGCATTGATGTTTCTACTTATAATAATTGCTGCCTTATGGATTGTGTCCAAGTTCGTTGAAGCCGGATTGTACAATATGTACAGTAAAGTCGTGCACGGCGGAACCGCAGGAATGAATGATTTCTGGGATGGTGTGCGGAATAACTTCTTCAAATTTATAGCTGTAGATATAATCACTATGCTTGCCTGGATTCCTCTTGGATTCGTATTAATATTTATAGGGATAATTACTCTTGGGGCAGGATTCATACTAGTTCCCTTTCTGGTTTCAGTATTTCTGGCCATGTGGAAAATTTCAATTACAGCTGATGGGTGCGGGGTATTCCAATCACTTAGGAACAGCATAAACTTTGCAGTAAGGTTCTTTGTACCGTATACAGTATTTCTTATTATAGTGTTTGCACTGAGCAGTCCTTTGAGCAGTCCGGGATTTGGAAACAATGCATCAGATGTAGGTGATTCCATAGGCGAATACATGGAAAAGAATAATAAGATTGAAGACTATCAGCAGAATCCAATTCCTGATATGGACTGGCAATTTTCTCCCGACAGCAGGCTCAACCAGAATCCTGGCCTCTGTTTTGTAAGCTCATATGACACTATATATCCTGAAAATGAAATATATACAGATTGGAAAACCGAACTGGAAGGTATGGAAGAGAACAATCTGCTTCCCAAATCCCTGGGGCCACTGCATGAATGGGTAGATATTGTGCTGGTATGCGGTATTGGAGTAGCCACAATCGGAACGGCACTTAGCTCCCTAATAAAAATGCTGTTTGATGTATTCTTTGGATTAAGCATGTTTGTTGTTTATAGAAACAGGTTTGGCGAAGCTGAGCAGCAGAGTGAGGTGGTATCATGAGAAACTGGTTTGAGGTAGTTATGGATAGCTGTAAGGAGTGCCTTGAGCTGTCGGCAAAGAACCTTAGAATATTTATTCCCTCACTTGTGTATCTGGGGGTAACGGTATTCCTCATAGTGGCTTGCATAGTGGCAGTTATAATATTTTTTATAGGCAGTACGATGACGGGTTCGATGCTTTCAGCTTTCGGGGACGTTGCTTCGAACGGGCTGCCGCTCATGCTCGGACTGGCGGGCTTGATAGTCCTGGTCCTGCTGATAATGTACAGCATGGTTCAGGCCGGTGTACTAGCTATGCTCAGAACCTACCTGCAGGATGGGAGAGCCGACTACGCAGATTTCTTCGCAGGATTAAAGAAGAACTGGCTGGGAATGTTTTTGGGGTTTGTTTTGGTTTTTCTTTTACTATTACTACTAGCCATTCCTATAGCAATACTTGTACCTATTGCAGGCATTCTTACCTTTGGATGGGGTTTCTTGTTCGGAGTAGTAGTACTCTTTGTTTTCTTTGCAACGTGGCCGGTAATACTGACAGTAGATGAAGAGGGAGTACTTTCTGCCATAGGAAAGGGCTTTAAGATAGGAAAAAAATTTTTCTGGCCGCTTATGGTCATAGGATTGCTGTGGACAGTGATACCTTCATACCTGTCTGGCTTGGTTATAGCCATTCCTCTTGTAGGCCTTTTAGCAGTACCCGTAGTTGGTACGCTATTAGGAGTGTATTTTAGATTTGTTCTTATGAGATTCTATTTATCAACAAAGGAAGAGTACTCACCGAAGGCAATACAATACCTATAATGCAATGTAATGCATAATATAAATAATCTAAAGGGGGAAATAGCATGCAGGATAAAAGAGACTGGACTATTGCAATACTATTATCATTCTTTTTAGGAAGCCTTGGGGTGGATAGATTCTATCTTGGCCACATCGGGCTTGGAGTGCTGAAGCTGGTTACTTTGGGCGGATGCGGGATATGGTATCTTATTGACTTCATTCTGATTGTTCTGAACCGTATACCTGATGCCAACGGCAATTACCTTGAAGTAAAGCCCAGAACGTAGACAGGTGAAAAATTTGCTGGATAGACTATTCGGACTTGTTTC
>JAWLGL010000157.1:0-5041 GCA_041685035.1 Clostridia bacterium | reverse complement strand
GAAAACAACCCTGAGACCAGGCAGATGCTTATCTCTGGAACCGGAGAACAGCACCTTGACGTTGTTGTAAGTAAGCTGAAATCAAAATTCGGCGTCTCGGTCAATCTGATTGAGCGCAAGGTACCCTACAGAGAAACCATTAAGAAAAAGGTTAAGGTGGAAGGCAAGCATAAGAAGCAGAGTGGTGGACATGGACAGTATGGTCATGTCTGGATGGAGTTCGAACCCGGACCGTCTGAGGATTTGACCTTTGAGGAAAAGATTTTTGGCGGCGCGGTTCCCAAACAGTATTTCCCTGCCGTTGAAAAGGGCCTGAGAGAGGCTATGCACAAAGGTGTTCTTGCAGGGTATCCTGTGGTTAACCTGAAAGCTACACTTGTCGACGGTTCCTTCCATCCGGTCGACTCCTCTGAAATGGCATTCAAGGTTGCTGCATCTCTGGCTTATAAGAAGGGCATAGCTGAAGCATCTCCGGCTCTGCTCGAACCCATAGCCAGCGTTGAAGTGTATATACCTGATTCATATATGGGAGACATTATAGGCGACCTGAATAAACGGCGTGGTAGAGTACTGGGCATGAATCCCCAGGAGAAGGGTATACAGCAGGTAGTTGCTGAAGTGCCCATGGCTGAAATGTTCACCTACGCAACAGACCTTCGTTCAATGACCCAGGGAAGAGGCAGCTTCTCAATGAAGTTCCAAAGATACGAAGAAGCTCCATCCAATGTTGCATCAAAGGTCATAGAAGAAGCCAAGAAGACCATGACCGACGAAGGTGAAGAATAAAAAAGAGACGGTGGGACGGTTCTTCCGTCCCACTTTTTTTCAATCAAACCCTGCATATGCAGGGTTATTTCTAATGGAATACGATGATATGCTAAAAAACTTGGGAAAATTAAACCGGGTCTGGTTGATAGATGGATATTCCCAAAAAATTGAATCAAGAAACCAGCAAGCCCTTGCAGCATATGAGTTCAAAGAGACTAAACTGATGCGATTTAGGCTTTAGGGTTTCACCCCTGTCATTACGAGGAGTCGGCACTCAATATGCTTGATAGAACCTCTTACTTGAGTGCCGGGGACGTGGTAATCTCAGACCCACAAAAATTACTATTCAGGTATTCCTCAATGGTCAGAGATTGCCGCGCTATCACTCGCAATGACACTTTGTGAAGGGTTTAGATGAAAAAATGGGGGATGTCCATGGTTTATAGGGTATTGAATATGTTCACCCGGGATGTTATAATAGCTTTTGCAAATATGCGTCATTAGCTCAGTTGGTTAGAGTACCACGTTGACATCGTGGGGGTCAGTGGTTCAAGTCCACTATGACGCACCAAACTGGGACGCGGGGACGGTTCTTTCGTCCCAGTTTCTATTTTCTATTATTTCCTAGTCTGTGAACTGTCGACTTACTCATACCCAATAGCTTGCCAATTTCCCTACAGCCCCAATCTGAATCTTCCATCAGTTTCAAGACCAACTCTTTCTTTAGTGCTCTAATACTCTTACCTCTTTGACTTAATATATCTTTATGTACAATTCCTTTATTATTAAGAAAGCTGGCAATTAGGGCCAGAGCCTTTTGCCTTGTGTCAATTCCTTTATTTTCATTTATATCTAGAAACTCCGTATCATCCAACTCTAACGAGAACTTAATAAAATTTTCCATCGCTTTTATTCTGTTATTCGAAAACATCCCAAGTACAAACTCACAATCAGTTAATCCATCTCTGCTTACTGCATTTATATAGCTGTTGTAACTGCTCCATTTATATTCATTCAACTTCCTCACCATATTCGCCTTAATGGGATTATTATGTACATACCTAATAACAGCAAGTAAGTACCTGTCTCCATCTATTATTTCGCTCCTGAACCTGTCCTGAAACAAGTGTCCAATACGGTCGTATTTCTTGTTAAAATATATAGCATAGCTTATATTAATACACTTCATTATTCTTGCAATGCTGCTGCTTCTCTCATTAATTATTAAGTGAACATGATTATCCATAAGACAGTACGCGTATAGTTCGAAATTATTATCACTCTTTTTCATTTTTAAAATATGAATAAACTTCCCTCTGTCTTCATCATCAAAGAAAATATTCTTTTTCTCATTTCCTCTGATTATTACATGATATATATTGCTAGGACTAGTTCTCCTCTGAATTCTTGGCACCAGATATCACCTCCCACTATATTTTACCATAATATCAAATAAAAAGAATACATAACTGTTAAGAAAAAAGTGGGACGGAAGAACCGTCCCCCCGTCCCACGTAACGGTATTTTTTGGGTTGCTGGAGTGATATAATAGTAGTGTAGGAAAATTCACCATTGGGAGAATGATATATGAGAATTGTAACTATGATATTTGTCATCTTAGTTCTGCTTTCTGCATTCTATTTCAATGATGTGCATGCACCGGGATATGAAGCCGGTGAAAAATATACTCCGTCATCAGAAAGTCAGCCATCCACAGGTAACCGCCAGGACAAAGAACCGTACATAGAACAGACTGCAGACATACCTGAGAAACCTCTTGAAATAAACGGCCTTTTAGAACTCACCGAACTGGATGACTCATTCGTAATAGACTTAAGATATGCGACAGCCAACAATTTCACAGGCAAGAAAATATACACTCAGTCCAAATGCATACTACATAAGGATACCGCAATAAAACTCATAGATGCTAACGACCACTTCAAAAGCCTGGGCTTCAGGATAAAGGTGCTTGATGCCTATCGTCCCCACTCTGCCCAAAGAGTCTTGTGGAATGCTGCATCAGATAAGTCCTTTGTGGCTGACCCTACGAAAGGCTCAAATCATAATCGCGGTGCAGCTGTAGATATAACCCTCGTGGACAAAGATGGCAAAGAACTTGAAATGCCCTCGGCATTTGACGAGTTTACCAAAAGGGCATCAATTAAATATATGGACTGTCCCAGGGAACAAATTGAAAACCGCGAACTGCTCGGAAGGATAATGGTTCAGCATGGATTCAAACGAATTAACAGCGAATGGTGGCATTTCAACGATACAAATGCAAAGGAATACCCCGTTCAGGATATTCCTTTTGAAAAGTTCTCTCGTTAGCTCTAGCAGGCCAGGTTTATACGAATTTCCGTAACCTTCCCGTCTTCTATGGTAATGTGCAGCAGCTCATATTCAGGCCCTACCTTATAGTTCAAGGTATCAATATGTTTGGTAGAAGGTTCTCCGTAAACATCCATGACCTGTTTAAATGAATCTCCAACCTTTATTCCACTAGGTGTGGCATATTTTTCTGATGTAGTGCTGATCTCCACAGCCTCTCCACCGGATATTCCGACCCTAAAGCCTTCATACTCCAGGTATTCCATGTTACCGTCATACTCTAGTGAAGCAGCCAGGGGCTGTCCGAATTTGCTTATGAAATCATCCTTTTTGGTATAAAGCTTCATATCCCCAAGCTGAAGTTCGTCCAGTTTTATTTCCACTCTCTTGTAAAATGGCCCTCTTACATCTGCATGTTCCATCAGAGAGTCAACCTTCTTACCGTCAACCAGGAACTGAACACTGCTGATTCCTTCAATTCCTGTCAGAGTATTAACAATCTGGTTTATGGTCATCATTTCCTGCAAGCTGCTTCCATTCAGACCCTGACGCGAGAAGTTTACATATGCTGTATCTTCTTTAGATTCTACTCCGATGAGCTTGACATCTTTGGGAATACCGGTCGTGAGACCGTCTACACCCGGTTCGTTCTGAAGTTCCCTTACTGATGCTTCAGCCAGCGAAACCTTCCCATATTTTATCTTCCTCTTAACAGGTACAAACTTCTCCAGATTCTCATCTCCGGTTTCAATATACTTTCTGTTTGCATAGTAAAGGTTGACTTCTGCCTCTTTTTCCTGCGGGTCAGGATTAACAACTTCTCCTTGGTTGGTCTCGGCTGTCATCGGCTTCTGTGTAAGCTCTATCACCTTATCCCCCATTGCAAGGTACACACCGCCGAGTAAAAAGAGAAGTACCACGCATACAATAATTATTTTACTTCTCATAAGATATCCTCCTCATACTATTATCAGCTTCAGATAAAAACTATTCATATTTATATTACACACAGCATTTTAACATAACCTCTCTTAAATTCAAATAGTCTTTACCATTAACTCCATTATACAGGTACTTTCTTAAGGAAATATGAATAAATCTTAAGAAACTGTTAAGGAATGACAAAGAAAACCTAAAGAGTTGTTCCATTTATAGAAAAAACACTGCCTTCTCCGGCCTGACTCTGTACATTAATAGTCCATGAGTGCTTGTCCAGGATATATCTAACTATGGATAATCCCAGGCCGAAACCCCTGATATTTCCGTCCCTCGCCCTGTTAATCCTGTAAAAATTCTCAAAAACATATGGTATCTCATTCTCATCCATACCTTTGCCGTTGTCCCTCACATTCAAAGCAAACACCTTCCGATTGATATCAAGACCAATCTCAACACGCTTTAAGTGTTTGTTTTCATCACTGTACTTTATCCCATTATCAACCAGGTTTATCAATACCTCTTTTATTTTATCCCTGTCGCAACTCACCATGCAGTCGGATTCAGTATTGTTGACCAGACTTACATTATTTTTCGCAGCGTAAGGAGACATCAGCTTCACTACTTCACCCACAATGTCCTTGAGATTTTCCTCTCTAGGAACAATTTCTTCCTCTCCAAATCTTACAGTAGTCAAGAGTGATTTAACCAGATTTGAAAGCCTGTCCAACTCGGTATTTATATCCTTGAGGCATTCACGATAAGTATTAACATCATTATTCTCATACAGGGTGAGTGACTCAATAAGCGCCTTTATGGAGGCAAGAGGAGTCTTCAACTCATGTGAGACATCGCTAATAAACTTCTTCCTGTTTGATTCAACTACATACAAGGTTTTGCTCATTTCATTAAATGTCTCAATAAGTCTTCCAATCTCATCTTTCCTCTTTATATTAACCGTTTCTCCGTACCTTCCCCTTCTAATCTTTGCACTAGCTCTGGT
>JAWLGL010000156.1:3291-5104 GCA_041685035.1 Clostridia bacterium | reverse complement strand
GATATGAAGAAGCAGCCCAAATAAGGGATAAGATAAAGGCACTTGAGGATGAGCAAAAAAAGATGGGTGGTGTTCAATAATGCAGGGAGAATTGGGCAGACGCCCGGAGTCAGACGTTGTTCTAACCAGCAGGATAAGGCTGGCGAGGAACAGTAATGACCATCCGTTTCCTACAAAGCTTAACATCAATCAGGCGCATAAGGTGGTAGATGCTTATAAGGATGCTATCCTGAAGTCGGGTAAACCACTCTCGAAGGAGTTAAGGTTTTTTGATACTACGAAAATGGATTCCCTTGAGAAAGCCTGCTTTGTTGAGAAGCATCTTATAAGTCCGGAGTTTGCTTCAAAAAAAGAAGTTACAGGGTTTATCGTCAGTAAGGATGAGACTATAAGCATAATGATTAACGAGGAGGATCATCTCAGGATTCAAACAATATTTCCCGGCCTACAGTTAGACAAATCCTGGCAGGTATGCAACCGTATAGACAATCTTATTGAAGAGAAGATTGATTATGCTTATAGTGAAGAGCTTGGTTATCTTACCTGCTGTCCTACAAATGTGGGCACCGGCATGAGAGCATCGGTTATGGTGCATCTGCCGGCACTAACGATTTCAGGCCACCTCAATACTGTACTTGATGCAGTTACCAAGTTAGGTATTACTGTAAGAGGTCTCTATGGTGAAGGCAGTGAAATTATCGGTAATATATACCAGTTTTCCAATCAGGTTTCCCTAGGGCAGTCTGAGGAGGAAATTATTACAAATATAACTGTTATTGCAAACAGGATAATTGAACAGGAGAAAATTGCGAGGAAGAAGCTTCTAAATTCAAGGGTTCAGCTGGAGGACCGGCTGTTTAGGTCATACGGAATTTTTTCGAACGCACGTATACTTACCTCAAGTGAGTGCATGAAGCTTTTGTCAGACGTCAGGCTTGGAGTCGACCTTGGTATAATCAGAGATATATCTATTGAAGTAATTGATGAGCTTATTGTAGCAACACAACCTGCAAACCTGCAAAAAACCTTTGGAGGAACCATGAACCCTAATGATAGGGATATAAAGAGAGCTGAACTGATAAGAACAAGACTGACTGGTGTCGGTAATTAATATAAAGGGGATAAGTCAAAATATATTCAAAAGAGTTTGTACCGTTTAAGCATCGGTATTAATTGGAGGAGTGTGAAATGTACAAATTTACTGAAAGAGCTGAAAGGGCAATTACACTTGCGCAGGAGAGCGCGTCCCAATTAGGCCATAACTATGTTGGAACTGAACACCTTCTGTTGGGACTAATTAAGGAAGGAGGAGGTGTTGCAGCGCGTGTACTGCAGAATCAGGGAGTAACCGAGGACAAGGTTCTGAAAGAAATTGAGGAGTTGATTGGACGCGGAGAAGGAACTGAAACCCAGCCCCTTGGATTTACCCCAAGGACAAAGAGAGTACTTGAGTTAAGCTTCAGGGAATCCAGAAGAATGGGGCATAATTATATTGGGACAGAGCACATCATTCTCGGAATCATGAGAGAAGGTGAGAGTGTAGCTGTCAGGATAATAATGGACTTGGGAGTAGATCCGCAGAAACTGTTTTCAGAAGTAGTCAAAATGCTTAATGAAGAAGTGCCTGGAGCAGGCAATGCACAAAAAGCTAATGCGGGGCATTCGTCAACTCCAACACTTAACCAGTTTGGCAGGGACTTGACCGATATGGCTAGAGAAGGAAAGCTGGACCCAATTATCGGAAGGGAAAAGGAGATAGAGAGGGTAATACAGATATTGAGCAGAAGAACAAAGAATAATCCTTGCCTTATCG
>JAWLGL010000156.1:0-3281 GCA_041685035.1 Clostridia bacterium | reverse complement strand
AGTTGGAAAAACAGCTATTGCAGAAGGACTTGCACAGAAGATACTGGAAGGGAATGTTCCCGAACTGCTTCGTGATAGGAGAGTGGTTACACTTGACCTTTCATCAATGGTTGCCGGAGCAAAATACAGGGGAGAATTTGAGGAAAGACTAAAAAAGGCACTTGAGGAAATCAGGAAGGCAGGCAATGTTATTATCTTCATTGACGAAATGCATACCATTATCGGTGCAGGTGCAGCCGAGGGCGCAATAGATGCTTCCAACATTCTAAAGCCTCTGCTTGCAAGGGGAGAAATCCAGGTGGTTGGAGCTACTACCTTGGATGAATACCGTAAGCATGTTGAAAAGGATGCTGCACTGGAAAGAAGATTCCAGCCTATTACGGTCGGTGAGCCAAGCATAGAGGAAACCATAGGTATACTGAAAGGGGTTCGCGACAAGTATGAGGCTCATCACAGGGTAAAAATAACCGACAAGGCACTTGAAGCAGCAGCAAAGCTTTCGGCAAGATATATTACCGACAGATTCCTGCCTGATAAAGCCATAGACTTAATGGATGAAGCGGCTTCAAGGTTGAGACTCAAGACTTTTACCGCTCCGCCTGATTTAAAGGAACTTGAAGAGAAGATTGAAAAGCTCAGCAAGGAAAAAGAAGAGGCTATACGTTCGCAGGAATTTGAGAAGGCGGCAAGGGTAAGGGATGAGGAGCAAAAACTGAAAGTAGAGCTTGAGAAACAGAAGACTGAGTGGCAGAACAAGAATCAAACTGAAACCAATACCGTTACAGAAGAAGAGATAGCGGATATCGTATCAGGATGGACCGGTATTCCAATCAAGAGCCTTACTGAGGAAGAAACAGAAAGATTAAAGAATATGGAGGAAATACTTCATAAGAGAGTGATAGGACAGGATGAAGCTGTAAAAGCAATCTCCAAGGCTATCAGAAGAGGAAGGGTTGGATTGAAGGACCCAAGGAGACCAGTTGGTTCATTTATATTCCTCGGACCGACTGGGGTAGGTAAAACCGAATTAACCAAGACTCTAGCAGAGGTCCTGTTTGGAAACGAAGATGCCATGATTCGAATAGATATGTCAGAATATATGGAAAAGCATACTGTTTCAAGGCTGGTAGGGTCTCCTCCAGGATATGTAGGGTATGATGAAGGAGGGCAGCTTACTGAAAAAGTAAGAAGAAGGCCATATTCAGTAGTTCTATTTGATGAGATTGAAAAGGCTCATCCCGAGGTATTTAATATCCTGCTTCAGATACTTGAGGACGGAAGGTTGACCGATGCCCACGGCAGGACTATTGATTTCAGAAATACTGTTATTGTGATGACTTCAAATGTGGGTGCAAGGTTGATAACTGAACCTAAGAAACTAGGGTTTGCAGTAACTGAAGACGATACAAAGGAGCGCTATGAAACAATTAAATCAAATGTTATGAGCGAATTGAAAAAGACATTCAGGCCTGAGTTCTTAAACAGGGTTGATGAGACTATAGTCTTCCACCAGTTGGAACAGGAAGATATAAAGAAGATTGTTTCGCTTATGCTCAATCAGCTGCAAGAGAGGTTAAAAGCCAATAATTTCTCAGTGACGGTTACCGATTCTGCCAAACAGTATATCGCTGAGAAGGGATTTGACCTGGTTTACGGGGCAAGGCCTCTCCGGAGAGTAATACAGAATATTATTGAAGACAAAATTGCTGAGAATATACTTGAAGGCGGGTTTAAGCCGGGTGACAATATAAAGGTCGACCTTAAGGGAGAGGAGCTTGTACTGAGTAAGTAGCAGTTAAGTATTTCAAGGCCGCTTTGAAAGCGGCCTTGAATTATTCTAAAAATTTTTTTATACCTCCATGTATATATTCTGTATATTGGTCAATAATAACTAATGACCTCACAAAATACATTGAGACCCCCTTTACATTATTTCCGTGACATTTCAAAATGTCACGCTTTTTTTTTTACAAAAAATATGCTAAAATTTAAACGGAAGAGTTTGCCTAGAAGCATTTCTGAAAACATATCAAATTTATTACACAACAGGAGGCATTTATTATGGAAAAGACCCTTGTCATTTTAAAGCCCGATTCGGTCAAGAGAGGACTGATGGGTGAAATAATATCACGTATCGAGAAAAAAGGATTCAAGATTACCCACATGAAAATGGTTATGCTTTCAAAGTCAGTAATGGAAGAACATTATGCGCATGTTAAGGGCAGAAGCTTCTTCAATGATATGATTGACTACATGTGTACAAATCCAGCAGTTGTTATGGCAGTTGAAGGCGAAGCAGTGGTTGACATGATGAGAAGTATGATTGGTAAAACCATGGTAAATGAAGCTGCTCCCGGAACCATCAGAGGAGATTTTGGATTTAACAGGAATGAGAATCTTATTCATGCATCAGATTCACCGGAAAATGCTGAAATTGAATTCGCAAGGTTTTTCCCTGAAGTAGAATAATCTAACCAGCGAAAGAGGGAGAACATGATAAAGGACTATGAGGATTTTAAAGCCGAAGTCTACAGGATGACCGGAATCAACCTATCCAACTATAAGGAGAGGCAGATGAAGAGAAGGATTGATTCTCTGGTTGCCAAGAGAGGCTTTGCCGAATATGACAGCTATATAAAGGCATTAAAAAGCGATAAGGTAATCTACAATGAATTCATTAATTACATCACAATTAATGTATCAGAATTCTATAGAAACCCGAAGCAGTGGGAAATCCTTGAAAAAGAAATCATCCCTATGCTTTTAAAAAGAAGTAATAACCTCAAAATATGGAGTGCTGCCTGTTCAACCGGTGAGGAACCTTATTCGATGGTTATGCTGATGAGCCGGTTTATTCCTCTTAGTCAAATAAAAATCATTGCAACAGATTTAGACAAAGAAGTGATTGCCAAAGCGAAGGATGGCATTTATAACCCCAAAAGCCTTGAAAGCCTGCCTGAGGATTTTATAAAAAAGTATTTCATAAAAGAGGCAGAGCTTTATAAAATAAAAGATGAGGTAAAAAGGTGTGTAGAATTCCAGAACCATAATCTCCTTGCTGACAAGTATCCTGATAACTGTGACCTTATAGTGTGCAGAAATGTTCTGATATATTTCACAGAGGAAGCCAAGACTGAGGTCTACCAGGGGTTTAACAGGGCGTTAAGGGTGGGGGGAGTGCTGTTTGTAGGTAGTACCGAGCAGATAATACTCTCGTCTCGGTATTATTTCAAGTCGATAAGTACGTTCTTTTACCAGAAGGAGAAGGATACATAATATGC
>JAWLGL010000155.1:0-5137 GCA_041685035.1 Clostridia bacterium | reverse complement strand
GGAACTGCATTTGGTACAATGTTAAAGTCAGGTGCGAGAATATGCATATCATCTTATGATTCAACTTCTGCCCAGATGATAAAGCACTCGCTGGTTTCGGGATGTATATCTGCAGGACTTGATGTTTATGACCTTGGTAATACAGTAATGCCAATTACCAGAAATGTTGTTTCGTTCTTAAACCTTGATGGTGGAATACATATCAGGACGTGCTCTGAATTTAATACAAAGGTAAATATTGAGTTCATAGACAAGATTGGTATAGGTATCGGCAAGGCTGTTGAACGGAAGATAGAGAATATATTTGTATCGGGTGATTTCAGGAGGTGTGAAACCAGCAAGATAAGGCATGTGAATACTCTTAATGACTACAACTATTTTTACCTCCAGAATCTATTAAATACTGTGAATGCAGAGAGTATAAGAAATACCAAGCTAAGAATTATTGCCGGTGAGACCACCAGTTTTATCGAGACACTTTTGAAGCAAATATGCAGTGACCTAAGATGCGAACTGATATATGATTCAAGATTTAATGAAACGAACCTTGAGGAACTGTCGGCTGAGGTAGTTGGAAAGAATGCAGATATGGGTCTGATTATAGACGGCAGCGGAGAAAAATTGACCATTGTAGACAATTTAGGCAGGATGATTAAGGATGACCTTTATACTGCCCTTGTTTCAATAGTATCCCTGAAAACATCAATGACTAACTCGGTTGTCGTACCTATTACCGCTTCAAACGTAATGGAGACGCTGGCAGTACGCTACAATACCAAGGTTGTTAGGACCAAGACAGCCCAGCATGATATCATGGATGCTATAATTAAAGAGAGAAATACCAATACTGTAAACGGCTTTTATGTGCTGAACTATGACGCATTTGCCTCGTTTGTTAAAATTCTTGAGTTTATTGCTGTTGAAGGCACAAAACTTTCTTCAGTAATTGAAACCATTCCTGAGTTCTACATCACACAGAAGGCAATAGAGTGTCCCTGGGAAGCAAAGGGGAAGGTTATGAGGAGCCTGATACAGAAAAAGAACAACAGCCAGATTGAACTGTATGAAGGGGTAAAGATTTTTCACGACAGAGGTTGGGTTCTGGTTTTGCCTGATGCAGAGGAACCAGTATGTACAGTATACAGTGAAGGAATCTCCAGGGAATTTGCTGAAAAACTGAGCGATATGTATGTTGATAAGATAAAAAATATAATAACCAACTAGATTTAACCGATAATTTTTAAATGGTACTGCGTGAAGCTGTGCCATTTATTTTTTTGTCTTAAAATTTTGTAATATTCCTATAAGCGGTTCAATATATTTATAGTGGTACTGGTACAAACACCTTTAAAACCAGTCCTCAGCTATGAAGAAAAGTTGTTGGGTCAGTGCTGAGTGCAGGACACAGGACTCAGCACTAGGTGTTATGACACAGGGCGCAGGACCGGCATCTTTTACATAACTATTGAGTCAAGGACTCAGCACTAAATTATTTAGAGGGGGTATTGCGGTGGATAAGGTAAGCATATACCAGGATATAGCACAAAGAACAAATGGAGATATCTACATTGGGGTTGTAGGACCTGTGAGGACAGGAAAGTCCACTTTTATTAAAAGGTTAATGGATTTACTGGTTATTCCTAATATTGGTGACCCACATCTTACCGAAAGAACAAGAGATGAACTTCCCCAAAGCGCCTCGGGAAGAACCATCATGACAACCGAGCCCAAGTTTATTCCTGAGGAGGCTGTAGAAATTGTATTGGATGAAAACATCAAGCTTAAGGTCAGGCTTGTTGACTGTGTAGGTTATCTTGTCAGAGGGGCCCTTGGATACCTGGAGAATAACAACCCAAGAATGGTCTCAACACCTTGGTTTGACCATCAGGTGCCGTTTGGAGAAGCGGCCGAGATAGGAACCAAAAAGGTAATAAGAGACCACTCCACCATAGGAATTGTAGTAACAACTGATGGTTCGATAACAGACATTCCAAGGGAGGATTACATTGAGGCTGAAGAAAGAGTAATCAGTGAACTTAAAGAAATTAATAAGCCATTTGTGATTCTACTGAACACAACGAAACCATACGACAGTGAAACCATACGTCTGAAGGAAGAACTTGAAACCAAGTACAGTACACCGGTTGCAATAGTGGATTGTATGAACCTCAGGTTTGAAGACGTTAATAACATACTTGGCCGCATTCTCCTTGAGTTTCCCATTACACAAGTAGGCATATCTCTTCCTAGATGGATAGAGGCATTGGAGTCTGAGCATTGGCTTAAGAAGAGCATAATATCTTCAGTCAGGGAAGCATTTAAGGGTGTAGATAAGTTAAGACAGGTAAAAACATCGTCTGAAAGAATGAAGGAATTTGAATACCTCACTGCGGCAAACATGAAAAGAATAAGTCCGGGTGTCGGCTCGGCGGATATAGAGCTGGATGTTGAGGACGGACTATTCTACAGGGTGCTGGGCGAGGCATCAGGATTTACAATTGAGGGAGAACACCAACTTGTCGGACTGCTAAAGGAACTTGCGGGAGTGAAGAGGGAATACGATAAGATTTCCTATGCATTGATGGAAGTGAGGGAGAAAGGCTACGGAATAGTAAGTCCCATGCTTGATGAGCTCAAATTGGAGGAGCCGGAGATTATCAAGCAGGGCTCCAAGTTCGGAGTTAAACTTAAAGCCAGTGCCCCGTCCATACATATGATAAGGGCAGATATAGAAACCGAGGTTTCACCCATAGTTGGTACTGAAAGACAATCGGAAGAGCTTGTGAATTTCCTTCTAAGGGAATTTGAAAGTGACACAAGCAGGCTCTGGGAATCCAATATATTCGGAAAATCACTGCATGAGCTGGTAAAAGAAGGTCTGCATAACAAGCTCTTCAGGATGCCTGAGGATGCGCAGATGAAACTGCAGGAAACTCTGCAAAAAATAATCAATGAGGGAAGTGGAGGATTAATATGTATAATCCTGTAACAGGATATAAGAGAGTCAGCGTATCTGGCTCTTTTTTTTATGGAAAGGTTTATTTAATAATCTAATCCAAGATATGAAGAAATTATAATATATAGATATATGCATAAATTTGCCACATTACCCAAAAAAATATATAATAATAATAAGAAATATTCTGAAAAATAAATATGATTCTATAGAGATTCTTCTGAATTAGAATATTCAGCGATAAGAGCAAACCTGACGAAAGGCAGGGGCGCAAAGCAAGGAGCCTAAGGCGTAAAGCTATGGTGGTCCGGTTGCCGAAAGAAGATGTCTTTGTATTTCAGCAGCCGTTACAAGTATATATTATGTGATACGTAAACCAAAGAAGAAAGGTCTTGAAGTGAGGGGGATAACCTCATGAGACAAGTGCAAAAACATATCCCAATAGCAAAAGTCATATGGCTGTTAATCATAACGGCTTTCATTACTATACTCACTTCCAGCTTAACCCTAGCTGCAACTGTGGCAAAACAACAAAACGGAAAGACCAGGCAAGTGGTTGCTGCAGGGTATTTTCACTCGCTTTCAGTGAAATCAGATGGAACAGTCAGGGCATGGGGAGCTAATGCTAACGGGCAGTTGGGTGATGGTTCAAATATAAGCAGTTCTATACCTGTCCAGGTATCTGGACTGACTGATGTGGCTGCAATATCTGCGGGGGGTAATCATTCAATCGCTGTAAAATCCAATGGAACAGTCTGGGCATGGGGGAGGAATAATAATGGGCAGCTTGGGGACGAAACTACTACGGACAGGAATACACCTGTGCAGGTATCCGGACTCACGAATGTTATTGCAGTGGCAGCCGGATACAGCCATTCTCTGGCATTAAAGGCAGATGGGACGGTATGGGCATGGGGGGCAAATTCATATGGACAACTAGGAAATGGGACTACAACCGGAAGTGCCGCTCCTGTAGAGATAACTGGACTTGGAAATATATCTGGTGTTGCAGCCGGAGATTACCATTCATTAGCCATAGAATCCAATGGGACAGTATGGGCATGGGGAAGAAATTTCCATGCCCAATTAGGGGATGGAACAACTACCGACAGGCATATACCTGTAATAGTTCCGACAATTACCAACATAGTAGGAATTTCAGGAGGAGAAGGGCATACAATAGCCGTAAAATCGGATGGAACAGTCTGGACATGGGGATGGAATTACAATGGTCAGCTTGGTGATGGAACATATGATGACAGGTCAACACCTCAACAAATTTCAGGATTTACAGGAGTAAAGGTTGTTAATGCCGGTGCCCGCCATTCTATGGTAATTAAATCAGACGGCATGGTCTGGACATGGGGACGAAATATCTATGGCCAGCTTGGACTTGGAACTAATTTGGATGAAGTCTCACCAACAAATATCTTATTAATCAGTAGTGCCTCAGACATTTCTGGGGGTGGGAATCATTCCTTGATTTTAAGACAAGATGGAACACTCTGGTCATCAGGAAGAAATACTATAGCCCAACTTGGTGACGGAACAACAACAAACAGAAATACACCTGTACAGGTACTCGGTTCACCGGCGGACGCAGCAGGAAGAACTATATTGGCAGCGGGAAACGGTCATTCAATAGCAATAAAGGATGATGGAACACTGTGGTCATGGGGATATAATTACTACGGGCAGTTGGGAGACGGAACGACTGAGCACAAGTATAACCCTGTTCAGGTCACAGGTCTTACCGGTATGTCTGCTGGAGCAGGAGGAAACAGCCATTCAATCGGATTAAAATCAGATGGAACTGTCTGGGCCTGGGGCAGAAATTTTTCTGGCCAGCTTGGAGATGGCACAAATACAGACAGTCATACGCCGGTACAGGTGTCTGGACTCACGGGAGTGATTGCGGTGGCTTCCGGTGCAAGGCATTCGCTGGCTCTAAAGGCAGATGGAACCGTATGGACTTGGGGAGAAAACGATAGGGGTCAGCTTGGTGACGACAGTACAACAAAAAGAAATAGTCCGGTACAGGTGTCCGGGCTTAGTGACGTAGTTGCAATATCGGCAGGGGCATATCACTCACTGGCTTTAAAGTGCGACGGGACGGTCTGGGCATGGGGGGATAACGATTACGGCCAGCTCGGGGACGGCACGACGACAGACAGGTACGTA
>JAWLGL010000154.1:0-5187 GCA_041685035.1 Clostridia bacterium | reverse complement strand
TGTCCAGCTTGGTTCGGAAATTCTGCAAATGCCCGTGAGAATAGGTATATCAAAGGGGGCAAACATAATCAAACCTCAATATGCCATAGCTCTCGGTATAGTAAAATATATTTCTGGAGTTAAACATATAAGAAATGTTTCCAGCAGTGTAACCAGTATAAGGAAGAGAAAGAGTGGTGACAGTAGGGTTCCAAAGGGAAAGTTTTGGGACAGGCTTAAGAAGTTTGCTGATGAATTTTTTGTTTAGGTTCAGCTTTCGCATATACTGGGCTGCAAGTCCTGAATAACATTGACTTGTATAGCCTTGTAGATGTATGTAGATAATTTCACAATTACAATATATTTAATGAAGGGGGCAATTGGTTTGCTAGAGTTTGATATTGATATGGAGCATTTTGCTCAAATAAAGGTCATTGGGGTAGGCGGCGGCGGTAATAATGCTGTAAACAGGATGATTGAAGCCGGACTTAAGGGAGTGGAGTTTATTACGGTAAACACCGATAAGCAGGCGCTATTCCTCTCACAGGCCAACATGAAAATACAAATAGGTGAAAAGCTCACAAAAGGTTTAGGAGCAGGAGCAAATCCTGAAATCGGACAGAAGGCTGCAGAAGAAAGCAGGGAGGAAATAGCACAGGCGCTAAAGGGAGCCGATATGGTGTTTGTAACCGCAGGTATGGGGGGCGGAACAGGTACCGGAGCAGCTCCGGTAGTAGCTGCTATAGCCAAGGAGATTGGAGCCCTGACCGTAGGTGTAGTTACAAAACCTTTCACCTTTGAAGGTAAAAGAAGAAGCCAGCATGCTGAAAAAGGAATTGAAAACCTGAAAGAGAATGTTGATACATTGGTGACCATACCTAATGACAGGCTCCTACAGGTTATAGAAAAGAAAACCTCAATAATGGAAGCTTTCAGGATGGCTGATGATATCCTGCGTCAGGGTGTACAGGGTATATCTGACCTGATTGCCGTACCAGGATTAGTAAACCTTGACTTCGCGGATGTCAAGACCATTATGCTTGATACCGGAATAGCCCACATGGGTATTGGAAGAGCCTCAGGCGAAAACAGGTCTGAAGAAGCTGCCAAGCAGGCAATCCAAAGTCCACTGCTGGAAACATCTATAGAGGGTGCAAGGGGAGTGCTGCTTAACATAACAGGTGGAGCCGACCTTGGACTCTTCGAGGTGAATGCTGCTGCTGAGCTTGTACAGAAGTCAGCGGATCCTGATGCCAATATAATTTTTGGTGCAGTAATTGATGAAAAACTGGGTGATGAAATATTCATAACAGTTATAGCTACCGGTTTTGAAAAAGGAATAGTACCTAAAAGGCTGGATAAGATTTTCGACAAGGCATCATCAGGTTCTACATCTAGTGAGAAGTCTAATGTTAATGTAGTTACTGATGAGTTGGATATTCCAACCTTCCTGAGAAGAAATAAGATGAAATAATTATATAATGATGATATTAGGAGAGGACCAAAAACTATGAAGCCGGAGATAACAGACCTTAAGGAAATTATGGGAAAGAACAAGGATACAAAACTAAAATTTATAATAGTGACCATTGTTGCTTTAGTATTATTGGTGGCCTTATTTAGGCCATTTGCGATTGTCGGACCGGGACACCGGGGAGTTATTGTACAATTGGGTGCGGTTCAGGAGACTGTTCTGAATGAAGGTTTCCACTTCATTGTACCGGTTTTTCAGAATGTTAAGCTGGCTGACTGCCGTATTCAAAAGGCTGAGACCGATGCTGCTGCAGCTTCAAAGGATTTGCAGCAGGTTACCAGCAGGATTGTGGTAAACTATAAGGTAAGCCCTGAAAGTGTAGCCAGGCTTTACCAGCAGGTAGGACCAAGCTATGCTGCTACAATAATTGCACCGGCAACACAGGAATCTATAAAGGCCGTAACAGCTAGGTATACGGCTGAGGAGTTAATCACCAAGCGTTCAAGTGTAAGTACCGAGATAAAGGACCTTCTAGGTCAGAGGATGCAGCAGTATGGTATCATTATTGACAATTTCAATGTTGTGGACTTCAACTTCAGCAGCGAATTCAACAAGGCTATTGAATCCAAGCAAACAGCTGAACAATTGGCATTAAAGGCACGACGGGACCTGGAACGCATAAAGATTGAGGCCGAGCAGAAAGTTGCGCAGGCTAAGGCTGAAGCAGAAGCATTAAGGGTACAAAAGCTGGAGGTTACCCAGGAATTAATCCGCCTGCGTGAAATTGAAGCGCAAATGAAAGCAATAGAAAAATGGGACGGTATCCTTCCGAATGTGACAGGGGGAGGAGTTCCTTTTATTCAGATTGACCAGTTGCAGAAAAAGAACTAGAGACCTTTCTTAAAGAGAGATATGCATTTACTATGATTGAATATAGTGAGATATTATGAAAAACAGCACAGATTGTGCTGTTTTTTTGTCGATAATATTTTTTATTCAGCAGGACAAATTGACAAAATATGGATAAACACTCATGTATAATAGTGTCAGAGAAAAGTAGAAGGCAGCCCGATTCAGCGTGATAGTATCAGCACAGTCTGGGATACATAGAGAAATGGGCTGCCGGACACCTTCGAGGGGTTAAGCGTGACGGTCTATTTAGATATACTTATTCTGGAGAATATGGCGATAAACTTTATTATACTTGCTGCCACGTCTCATTTCTCTAGGATAAAAGTAAGCACATTGAAACTGGTATTGGGAGCTTTTATAGGCGCAGCCTATGTTATTGCAGCATTTTACCCAGGCTTCCATATATGCTTTACCCTTGTAGGAAAGCTGCTGCTTTCCATGGTAATAATTGCAGTAACCTTCTGGCCGGAGAAGCTAAGGGATTTTTTAAGGCTGCTGGCAATATTTTATCTGGTATCCTTTGTATTTGGGGGAGCGGCATTTGCACTATTTTACTTTTCGGATTCGGGAGGTTCAGTTTATAACGGTGTATTCTACATTGAAAGCTTTCCCTTGAAGCTTCTGGTAATATCAATGGTTATTGCATACCTTGTGATTAAGTGGAGTTGGAGCTTTGTAAAAACACGGATGATTAAAGAAGATGTAATGGTGCCTATATCCATAGAGTTCGGAGGAAATTCGGTGTCGGTAAAAAGCTTGATAGATACCGGTAACTCCCTTAGAGACCCTATATCCAACTTGCCTGTAGTGGTTGTTGAGTATACTGCGGTTAAGGAGCTTTTGCCAAGTGAGATTTCTGAGGCGTTTAAAGACCGCACTGAGGAAAACCTTGAACTGTTATCTGAAACCATAATAAAGACTGACTGGGCAAGTAGATTCAGGCTTATCCCTTTCAATTCACTGGGAAAGGAAAATGGAATGCTGATAGGTTTTAAACCTGACAGGGTAGAGGTTGGAGCTGAAGATGAAAGAAAGGACTATAGTGATGTGATTGTAGGAATATACAACAACAATTTATCATGTGACCAGAGCTATAGAGCGCTGCTGAGTCTTGAACTTGTGAACTGATGAGGTATTGGGCAGGAGTAATTTGTAATACTACAGGAAATAACTCAAAAAAGCCTAAAGCAAAGAGAGGAGGAACAAGGGTGTTTATTAAGAAGGCGGTACTACTGACGAGAATCGTATGCACCAAATTGCTGTTACGCCTGGGAATACTCCCGGGATTCCCGGTTCACTATATAGGGGGCAGTGAAGCACTGCCTCCGCCCCTAAGTATAGAGGAAGAGAGTTTTCTGATTTCAAAGCTTAATGGTAGTGAAACCGCTGTTAAGACAATTCTGATTGAAAGGAATTTAAGACTTGTAGTCTACATTGCAAGGAAGTTTGAGAATACAGGAATAAGTATTGAAGACCTTATATCCATAGGGACCATTGGGCTGATTAAGTCAATAAATACTTTTAATCCGGAGAAAAATATAAAGCTGGCTACCTATGCTTCAAGGTGTATCGAAAATGAGATACTCATGTACTTGAGGAGAAACAATAAATTAAAAACCGAAGTTTCGATTGATGAGCCTTTGAATATTGACTGGGATGGTAATGAGCTGCTGCTGTCTGATATTCTGGGAACCGATAACGATATAATCTACCGGACAATTGAGGATGAAATTGATAAGGATTTGCTTAATAATGCCATGGAAAAACTATCAATAAGAGAAAAAAGAATTGTGGAACTACGATTTGGTTTGAAAAGCGGGGTGGAAAAAACACAAAAGGAAGTTGCCGATATGCTTGGGATTTCACAATCATATATATCCCGACTGGAAAAAAGAATTATTGGCAGGCTCAAAAAAGAAATCAGTAGAATGGTATAACAGACTGACCCTCGGGCAATAATGATAGTGGAGATAGTTCGTAGTTGATAGTTGGTAGTTGATGGTTTTTCAAATACTTCTCTTAAGCACTTCTAAAGTCTATGAACTACGAACCAAGAACCGCCAACTACATTGTCGTCCGGAGGGTAGCAAATGCTTCTGAATAAAGTTGAGATATGTGGAGTAAACACATCCAAACTGCCTGTGCTGACTAACGATCAGAAGAAAGAACTGTTTGATAGAATGCACAAAGGGGATACCTCGGCAAGAGAAGAGTTCATTAGAGGCAATCTTAGGTTAGTGCTCAGTGTCATCCAAAGATTCAACAATAGAGGAGAGTATGTTGACGATTTGTTCCAGGTTGGTTGTATTGGATTAATAAAAGCTATTGATAATTTTGATGTCAGCCAAAATGTAAAGTTTTCTACTTATGCAGTACCAATGATAATCGGAGAGATTAGAAGGTACCTGAGGGATAATAACTCAATCAGGGTCAGCAGGTCGTTAAGGGACATAGCATACAAAGCTTTGCAGGCCAAAGAAAAACTTACTAACCAGAACTCCAAGGAGCCTACAATTGAAGAAATATCAAAGGAACTTGAAATTCCTAAGGAGGAAATAGTTTTTGCACTTGATGCGATTCAGGACCCAATTTCGTTATTTGAACCTGTTTATCACGACGGAGGTGATGCAATATTCGTCATGGACCAGGTGAGCGACGAGAAGAACCATGACGAAAGCTGGATTGAAGAAATTTCACTCAGAGAAGCAATGGCAAGATTGAACGAAAGGGAGAAACTAATCCTTACAAAACGTTTCTTTGAGGGCAGGACGCAGATGGAGGTAGCGGAGGAGATAGGAATTTCCCAGGCGCAGGTATCGAGA
>JAWLGL010000153.1:0-5319 GCA_041685035.1 Clostridia bacterium | reverse complement strand
TTAATAAAGCAGGATACAAGCCTGGGGAAGATTTCGGAATAGCTATTGACGCTGCAGCTACCGAGATGTATCAGAAGGACGGAACCTACAGCTTCTGGAAACAGGGTGAAATAAAGACTAAGGAACAAATGATAGAATTCTGGAAGAGCCTGGTTGAAAAATATCCTATTGTATCGCTTGAAGACGGTTTGGACGAAGAAGACTGGGAAGGATGGGAAAAGCTTACCCAAGCTCTGGGAGAGAAGATTCAGTTGGTTGGTGATGACCTTTTTGTTACCAATACCGAAAGGCTTTCAAGAGGAATAAAAAGTGGAGCTGCCAACTCAATTCTGATAAAGGTTAATCAGATTGGTACGCTTACTGAAACCCTGGATGCTATACAGATGGCGAGCCGTGCAGGCTATACCTCAGTCGTTTCACACAGGTCGGGTGAGACTGAAGATGTTACCATAGCTGACCTGGTTGTAGCGGTAAATGCCGGACAGATAAAGACCGGTGCACCTTCCAGAACCGACAGGGTGGCTAAATATAATCAGCTTCTCAGAATAGAGGAAGAATTGGGGGATGCAGCACAGTATCCGGGGAAAGAAACATTCTATAACCTGCGGGGTAATAGCTGACACCAAACTGACGGATAGAAGTCCATGGTTTTTGAGGAAAGCAGATAGTATTTCTGATGAGTCATGGACTTTCTAATATATTTAGACTTTATTTGGAGGGATGGATGGAGAAAGTTGCATTAGTTAAGTGTACTAGTTATGATGCTGCACAGGTAAAAGATTCTGTTGTCAAGGCATTCGACTGCCTCGGAGGAGTAAAAAAGTTTATCAGGCCTGGAATGAAAGTACTCATCAAACCAAACCTTGTTATGCCCAAAAAGCCCGGGGAGGCTGCAACTACTCATCCTATAGTAGTACAGGCTATATGCGAGCAAGTCATATCAGCCGGTGCCGATGTGTTAATAGCCGATAGCCCAGGGGGATTCTACAACCGTGGTATTCTTAAAGCAGTATATTCCTCATGTGGTTATACGAAGGTAGCACAAAGAACCGGAGCAAAACTGAACTATGATACATCAACTTATGAAACAACTTGTGATAATGGGAAGATTCTCAGAAGATTCACCTTTATTCATCCTGTGCGGGAGGTAGACTTCATAGTAAATGTTCCTAAGTTGAAGACCCACGGGATGATGCTGTATACAGGTGCAGTTAAGAATCTTTTTGGTTTAATTCCAGGTGCACTCAAGGCTGAGTACCACTTTAAGATGAACAAAGCCGAGGATTTTTCCGATTTGCTGGTTGATATTTGCGAGTGTATAAAACCGCAATTAAGCGTAATGGATGCTGTTGAGGCTATGGAGGGGAAAGGGCCTACAGCAGGGAACCCCAGGCAAGTTGGCCTTATCCTGGCAGGGGTAAATCCCCATGCGCTGGATGTTGTTGCAGCGGGACTTATAGGACTTGAGCCAGAAAAGGTGTTTACACTGGCTAGTGCGTTGGAACGTAATCTGATAGGCAGGCTAGAAGAAATAGAAATACTCGGTGAGAACTTTAATGAGAGTACGGTTGAAGATTTTAAACTGCCGGATGCGTTCAGGGACATTGTTTTTTTCAAAGGTAAATTGTTCAGGTTTATTTACGAATACCTGAAACCGAGACCGGTTTTTTTACTTGATAAATGTATCGGGTGTATGGAATGTGTAAAACACTGTCCTCCAAAGGTTATCTGCTTTGAAAACGGTAAACCGGTACCTGACCTCAAGAACTGCATTCGATGTTTTTGTTGTCAGGAACTATGTCCAAAGAAGGCCGTAGACATACGAAGGCCCTGGATAATTCGAAAGCTGACGAAATATAAGAAAAGAGAGGGTTGAAACCCTCCAAAAGCTTGATGGAAGTTGTTTAGTACAGGCAGAATGGCAAAAGATTATTAAAATATTAGAATTATATAGCAGGAATTTCCCTTGTTTTATAGAATAGTATATTTATGTGCTTTTTTCTGTACATTTCTCAACCAGCACCAGAGAATAACTACTAAAGGTAACAAGGGGCGATTGCAATGAATGTAGAGTACATTAATCCTTTCATTGAAGCTAGTCAAACAGTCTTAAAGCAAATAGCCAATCTTGAGGTCAAACTGGGACAGTTGTTTATTAAAACCTCTCCATATGACAGCGACAGTGTAGTAATAATTCTGGGGATTACGGGAAAAATAAGGGGACAAGTTTTGTTCTCGATGAGCAAAGATGTTGCAATGGAGATTGCATCGTCAATGATGGCCGGAATGCCTGTAACCGAACTTAACGAGATATCCAAAAGTGCAATATCGGAGCTTACTAACATGATACTTGGCAATACGGCAACAATTCTGTTTAATAGGGGAATCGGTGTCGAAATCACCCCGCCGTCACTACTGCTGGGAGATAGTATGCAGATATCCAATAATAAACTGAAAACAGTTTGTATTCCACTTCATCTGAGTAACGGCGGAGTATTTGAAATTGATGTATCGCTTGTAGATAATGCCGAATAAAAATTCCCTTCCATGTTGAAGGGTTTTTTTTATTTTGGGAGAATTTTATTACTGTACAGCAAAGGCTTCTGATATTACAGTGCGTCTTATTAAATCAGGAGGATATATCTGAGTGGAACTTAATGTTGTGCTTGTGGAGCCTGAAATACCTCAGAATACCGGAAATATTGCCAGAACCTGCGCTGCTGCCGGAGCGGTTTTGCATCTCGTACGGCCGTTGGGTTTTTTTCTGGACGATAAAAGCCTGAAGAGAGCAGGCCTGGATTATTGGGAAAGCCTTGACCTTCATTTTCATGACAGCTTGGAGCATTTCCTGAAAAATAATAGCAACAGCAATATGTATTATATATCAACAAAAGGTAAAATATGCTATACTGATATTGAATATACGGATAATTGCTATATGCTTTTTGGAAAGGAGACGGCAGGGCTGCCTGGATGGCTGCTGGAATCAAATCCCGAAAGGTGTGTCAGAATACCAATGCTGGAAGGCAAACGGTCGCTGAACCTTGCAAACTCTGCTGCAATACTGGTTTATGAGTACATGAGACAGAAGGGATTTCCGAACATGATTACGGCTTGAAGTTTATTGCTGTGCAAGGTTTATTATTATTTAAAAAAGGAAAAAATATTGTGACAAATTTTGAAGGAGTGTTAATATGCTTAGAACATTAGGAGTACTGACCGGAGGAGGAGATAGTCCCGGACTCAATGCAGTTATTAGGGCAGTTGTAAAGTCGGCAATTACAAGATATGGACTCAGAGTAATTGGATTTAAGGATGGTTACAGGGGATTGGTCCAGAATGACTATAGGGAGCTCAGTCTTAATGATGTCTCGGGAATACTGGATAAGGGTGGAACCATACTAGGCACCTCAAATAAAGATAATCCATTTAAATACCTTGTTACATCGGTTGAACCTGCAGGGTATAAAGATATGTCTGATGTATGCATGGATAACCTCGTAAAAGCGGGAGCTGACTGCCTGATAGCAATAGGTGGGGACGGAACCCTGACCTCTGCAAGGGATTTTTCCAGAAAAGGGTTAAATGTAATCGGAGTTCCAAAAACTATTGATAATGATTTATATGCTACTGATTTGACCTTCGGGTTCAATACGGCGCTGACAACTGCAACAGAGGCTATAGACAAGCTGCATTCTACCGCAGAAGCGCATCACAGGGTTATGATACTGGAGGTTATGGGAAGGTATGCAGGGTGGATTGCACTCGAAGCCGGAATTGCCGGAGGTGCTGACGTAATAATAATTCCTGAAATTCCTTATGACATATGTAAGGTATGCGAGAAAATAATTGAAAGAAAAGCGGATGGAAAAAACTTTAGTATTGTTGTAGTTGCTGAAGGTGCAAAGCCGGTTGATGGTGATTTGGTGGTATGCAAGGTGGTTGAGGATAGTCCGGACCAGATAAGGCTTGGAGGAATAGGACACAAGCTCGCCGATGATATTGAAAAGCAGACACGAATAGAAACCCGTGTAACCGTACTTGGCCACCTCCAAAGAGGAGGGCATCCGACTCCTTTCGATAGGGTGTTATCCACAAGGTTTGGTGTAAGGGCTGTTGAACTGGCAGTAGAAGGAATTTTCGGTAAGATGGTTAGTCTCAAAGGAAGAGATATATCATATGTGTCGCTGGAAGAAGCAGTAGGAAAGCTGAAGAAGGTGGATAAAGACGGAGAACTTATAAAGGCATCAAGGAGCATAGGGGTTAGTTTTGGCGACTAACCTTTTGGAGGTTATCCTAAATCTATTTACAAAAGACAAGTATTTATTGTAAACTAAAAGTAGGTAATTACGTAAACGATATCTTGTACTAATAAATAATTTAATCAGAAAATATGGTTTAGCTAATATACTAGGATATTTTAAGGAAACTATTGCAGCTTGGATTATTTCAGGGGGCTAATTCTATCATCTAACTGATTATAATCATAACTTTCATTTACAACTTACTTAAGCATATATTTAGGTAAATTATCTTTTTATAATCATCTCAGTAAAGTTATATTGAATTTTTACTCTAGTTTTTAATAGTTAATTGCAGAACAGGAGTATAAAGCAATTATGAATACAAAACGCATGAAATTTAATGTTTCGCTGAAAAGGTATATTATTTCAACTGCCGTCAAGGTTGAAGTAATGCTGATTTTAGCTAATCACCTCATTGCATTATATATAGGGATTGAAGGGGTAGTATATTATAAACAGCTTGCAGCACTTATAATATTTGGCCTGTTAACTACAGCATTCAGCACATCGGTAAATTATTTCAATTTTGTTAGACCAATTAATATGCTCTCTGAATTTATATACAAAATAGATGATAACGATTTAACCTGCCGCGTGGACCTGTCAAAGGCATCTAAACTGAAGGCTGTATTTGAACAGCTTAATAATGCTATTGCAAGCATCACATCTGTACTTAGAAACGTATTATTACTATTTAACCGTATAATAGACAACTCAAGTGTTCTAAGGAACAACTCAGAACAGGTAACCAGTTCAACCGACCAGGTAGCTCAAGGCGTAGGACAGGTTGCTGAGAAGGTTGGTTCTCATACAAAAGATATAGGGACTGCTTCAGAAAAGATGAAGTTTATGTCGGATAAGATTATCACCCTTAATATGGCAGCAGCCAATATGGAGCAGGAATCCCATAAGGCACGTGAACTTAGTGCCAAAGGTCAGGATATGATAAGCAAGGTAAGGTCCAAGGTAGAGCAGAGTGATTCAGCCAGGACAGAGGCTAACAACGCAATAAACC
>JAWLGL010000152.1:0-5413 GCA_041685035.1 Clostridia bacterium | reverse complement strand
AATTTTCAACCCCTTTTTATAAATTTATTCAATTTGTAATTTAAAACTATTTGTCATTCCGAGGACCCGGCACTCAATAAGCTTAATAGAACCTCTTACTTGAGTGCCGGAGACGTGGGAATCTCAGACCCAGAATTCACTATTGGCGGTTGGCTCTTGGCCTTTGGCAGTTGGCTTCTGGCTTTAAGCTTTTTACCAACAGCTAATGGCTAATAGCTGGCAGCCAAAAGTTCCGTCCGAGATTACCACGCTGCCCACCACGCTACGCTCGTGGCTTCGGCTCACCGCAATGGCAAGTTAGGAATTAAAGGGGCGTAAAAGAATTATAGACATTATAAATTTTTTACTGCTATAATAAAATGTAGTGTTCGGGGAGTGATGGCCTGAGCAATATAAATGGGCGGGAGCTGTACTGTGAGTAAAAAACAGACATTTATAACCGGAGTTTTGATAATATTATTATCGCAGTTTATTATAAAAATTCTTGGATTCATTTACAGGGTTATAATAACAAACATTAATGGATTTGGCGATGAAGGTAACAGCCTGTACAGTACAGGCTTTAAAGTATATCTGGTACTCCTGGCCATATCAACCACCGGAATACCGGCTGCACTGGCAAAACTGGTATCGGAGAAGGCTGCTGTTGGTGATTACAGCGGTGCCCATAGAATGTTTAAGGTATCCTTCTTCCTGTTCTCTGCAATTGGGCTCGCCGGTTCTGTGTTATTGTTTGTGATGGCAGGGCCTATATCCAATTGGGTTGCCAACCCGGATTCCGAAATTGTCATGCAGGTTCTTGCTCCATCAGTATTTTTCGTAGCTATTGCGGCGGTATTCAGAGGTTACTTTCAAGGTCTTTATAATATGAGGGCACAGGCCGACTCACAGATAATTGACCAGCTGGCAAAATGTATCTTTACAATAGGTCTGGTTTATCTGTTTATGACATTAGGGCAGAGTACCAGAATAATGGCTGCCGGAGCCACGATGGGAACCACTCTCGGAACGGTTGCAAGTGCAGTGTATCTCTGGTGGTACTATGGAAGGAAGAAGAAGGAACTCTGGGAAGATATAAAAGGCCAGGCCGTGTCTAAGGCACTGGATCCTGCACGGGATATAGTCAGAAGGTTGATAAAACTCTCAATCCCCATATCATTGGGTTCAATTATACTTACCATCGCAGGCTTGGTTGACCTTGCTACTGTTATGGAGAGACTCCAGTCAAGCGGAGTTGACTATCAGACTGCCAAGAACCTTTTTGGGATACTTACCGGTAAGGGTGATGTTCTGGTTAATTTTCCACTGGCACTCAATATTGCCTTTGCAACAGCACTGGTGCCGGCAGTAGCGGGAGCAATGGCTGTAAAGGATATTACCACTGCATCAAAACGAATTTCGTTTTCTTTAAAAATAACAGTATTTATCGGGCTTCCGGCATCGGTTGGCCTCTCTGTACTTGCAGACCCCATAATCCATACATTATTCCCTAATGCCAGTGCAGGAGGCTACCTTGTAGAGATAAGCGCTTTATCCATAATTTTCATAGCTCTTTCCCAGACTCTTTCGGGTGCACTCCAGGGGTTGGGGCGGGTAATTGTTCCGGCAGTTGCCCTTATGATAGGAGCAGGAGTTAAGCTAGCTCTTAATTATATACTTATACCCAATCCAGCCATTGGAATCAAGGGAGCAGCAATAAGTTCAATAGTTTGTTATTTTATTGCAGCCTCCATAAGCATGATTGCCGTATCAAGAAAAATCAAGCTTAATGTTAACTTTAGTGATTTTGTAATTAAGCCTGCTGTCTCAGCAGCGGCAATGGGAGTGACTGCCGTATATGCTTACAGGGTACTACTCGGGTACACTCATTCAATCTCAGTATCGACCCTTACTGCAATATCTTTAGCTGCTGTTGTATATATCCTGATGCTTCTTGGACTCAGGGGCTTGTCACGTGAGGATTTCAAAATGCTTCCCTATGGTGACAAAATAAGCAATATGCTTGTGAAAATGAATTTGTTATAATGAAGTAACAGGTGCAATCAGAGGAGAGTGTAAACATATGAATAAAGATAAAAAAATAACTTTTGATGAACTCATAGGAATAATGAGGACTCTGAGAAGCGAAGGGGGGTGCCCCTGGGATCGGGAACAGACACATGATTCCCTCAAGAGATACCTTATAGAAGAGACCTATGAGGTTCTCGAAGCTATTGATTTAAAGAACAAGGACATGCTGTGTGAAGAATTGGGAGACTTGCTTCTTCAGGTTGTATTTCATGCAAGAATATCTGAAGAAAATGGTGACTTTGATATAGGCGATGTAGTTGACGGTATAAGCAAGAAGATGTATGAAAGGCACACACATGTATTTGGAGAAGACAAAGCCGATACGGCTGATGACGTAATAAAGAACTGGGAGGAGATAAAGGTCAGGGAGAAGAAGATAAAGACCTGTACCGGAGACATGATGAGTACAGCCAAAAACCTTCCTGCACTGATGAGAAGCTATAAAGTACAGCAGAAAGCTGCAAGGGTTGGATTCGACTGGGATAATATAGACGGTGCAATCAGCAAGGTATATGAAGAGATGGATGAACTTGAAAGTGCCCGGGATGCCCAGAATGTCGAAAAAATTTCCGAAGAATTGGGAGATTTGTTGTTTGCTGTTGTAAATGTATCGAGATTTTTGGATGTTCATCCCGAACTTGCATTAAATACTGCAGTTGAAAAGTTCATAAACAGGTTTGAATATATTGAAAAGCATGCCTCTCAATCTGGAAGGAAGTTACAGGAAATGTCGTTAGAAGAGATGGATTTTCTATGGAATGAAGCAAAAACACATATTTTTGAAAAAAAAGATTAAAACTATAAAAGATTTAGAAGGAATTTTGGAAATTTTAGCGAATATGCTATATGTAAAAATTTATTAGGAGGTATGGTTGATGAATAAAGCTGATCTAGTTGCTAGCATGGCAGAAAAGAGCAAACTGTCCAAGAAGGATTCTGAAAGAGCATTAAATGCTTTCATCGAAAGTGTAGAGGTTGCTCTTAAGAAAGGACAGAAGGTTCAATTAGTAGGCTTTGGCTCATTCGAAGTAAGAAACAGAGCTGCAAGAAAAGGCCGCAATCCTCAAACAAAAGCTGAAATCATCATTCCTGCATCAAAGGCTCCTGTGTTCAAAGTAGGTAAGGCTTTGAAGGATGCAGTAAGCAAATAAGACTTATTCAAACCAATAAAAAAATCAGGATAACCCTGATTTTTTTATTGGTTCTTTTAATAATAAGGTAGGGAGATTGGGCCATCCGCTGTGCTTAAGGAACGTCCCCCTTTGATTATGGAGGAAGATATGAGGCTGGATAAGTATTTGAAGGTGTCAAGGATTGTAAAGAGAAGAACCGTTGCAAATGAGATTTGTGACGCGGGAAGGGTAAGGATAAACGGAAAAACCGCGAAGGCTTCTACAGTTGTTAAGGAAGGGGATATAGTCGAACTGCAGTTTGGTGAGAAAGTGACCAGATTTGAAGTGCTGAATGTAATGGAGCATGTGCGGAAAGGTGAGGCGCATGAAATGTTCCGGATACTTTAATGAGAGGAAGCTCCTTGCAGGGAAAATAAATTAACCGCTCATAAGGACTGCGAAATCAAGATAAACTGAATGCTTATTCGCTGGTTAATTTATTTCCCCTACAGCTAGAATCAAAGTAGTCTCTTCGAAGAACTACTGCTTAAATTCCAGTCTCCATTTGATGAAATTATGTGGCAGGTATCCGGTCAGCATGGTATAATTTAGGTAAATACCTTAGTATGAATTATGAAGGGGGGCAGCCTTCGCGAGGTAAACCTCATATGAAGGACTATTATGCCACAGGGAAAGAAAGAGTACCATGACCTGCTTTCAGAATGGTTATATAATGAATATGGGCACGACAATAAGGCTCAGCCTGCTGATGTACAGAATACAAACGGGAACAAGGGAACCGTTTCGTGGAGATGCACTGTTGACGGTCGGGAGGTTCTGATTGCCCGCAAAAGTGACCCGGAGATTGATGGAGTTGTTGAAGGAGTACACAATCATGAGGTAATTGTTAGAGGACCGGAGAGCCCTTCAGGAAGCCATTCCAGGCCGCAGGCAATTTGGTTCAGGATGCTTGGAAACATAAAAGAAGGTGTTCCGGCCGACAAGCTTGCCGGAAAGCTTCTGCATGACCGGACCTTTGCTCAGCAAATAGGGAAACGTACCGTATATGTAGGCGATGTTGAGTATGATGATGCACAAGAGAAAATTGTATTCAATCATAATATCGAGGCTGTCCAAGCGCTGGAACAGGCACTTTCCAGGAAGGATGCAGTGCCGGCAGCCAAGAGAGCGCCTGAGGATACAATTGCAGAGCTTAATCGGAGCCTTATAATGGATAAAGCGCGGAAAGGTAAGGATTCAAGGTAGAAGACTAAAACTGTCAAGGGGACGGTTCTTGTGACAGCAAAAAAGCTGACAAAAGAACCGTCCCCTTGACAGTTATTTATATTTCTGACTCATATGATATAATATCGGTAAGGTTAATGGGGGTAATATTAATGGGTGCTTTTGTCCACCTGCATGTCCATACCGAATACAGCCTGCTTGATGGGGCAAACCGGATTCCAGACCTTGTATCAAGAGCCAGGGAATTTGGCATGTCCAGTATTGCCATTACAGACCATGGAGTCATGTATGGTGCGGCTGATTTCTACAAGGAATGCCTCAAACAGGGTATAAAGCCTATTATAGGATGTGAAGCGTACACTGCTGCAAGAACCAGACACGACAGGCAGCCGGGGAAGGACTCTTCACAAGGGCATCTCGTTCTTCTAGCCAAAAACAATGAGGGGTACAAGAACCTTTTGAAGCTTGTCTCCTTGAGTTTCCTTGAAGGCTTTTATTACAAGCCCAGGATTGATATGGAGCTGCTGAAAAAGTATTCGTACGGACTCATAGGGCTTAGTGCCTGCCTTGCAGGAGATATCCCAAGAGCATTGCTTGAAGGCAATTATTCCAGGGCAAGGGAACTTGCGGTTGAGTACAACAACATATTTGGTGAGGGAAACTTCTACCTAGAGCTTCAAGACAACGGCCTTCAGGAGCAGAGGGTGGTAAACCAGCATTTGATAAATCTTTCCCGCGAGAGCGGTATTCCACTGGCTGCAACAAATGATGCCCATTATCTCAGGAGAGAAGACCACGAGACACACGAAGTCCTTTTATGCATACAGACAGGTAAAACCATTAATCAGGAAGACAGAATGAGGTTTGAGACACAGGAGTTCTACCTTAAATCCCCTGAAGAAATGAAGGAGCGGTTTAAGAATATACCTGAGGCAGTAGAAAATACCGAATTCCATCTCAACATTACATTGTTCGGAAATCCTGAC
>JAWLGL010000151.1:0-5420 GCA_041685035.1 Clostridia bacterium | reverse complement strand
AATATCGCAACAGCCTTTGTGTCAGCCGTGAGCAGTGATTGGACATTGGAATCTCCGGCTGCCTCGACTCCGGCTCTCCTTGTGCTCCCAAAGCCTACCAGCCTTGCGTGCTTCAGTTCCATTTCCCTGACCCTTTCAAAGAACTCAAGGTCCTTTGGATTTGAACCCGGGTTGCCTGCTTCTATATAGCTCACGCCCAGTTTATCCAGTTTGGAAACTATCTTCAATTTGTCCTCAACTGAAAAGGATATACCCTGGGCCTGGGCCCCATCCCTCAGCGTAGAATCATATATATATACCCGCCTCATATAGTAATCACCTCCGCCAAAATACTATTCTATTGTGCAATAAAAGTAAAGTATAAGGAACTTCCCCCTTTGATTAAGGGAAATGAATTTACCAGCGAATAAGTTTGCGGAGAAATCTTAGATAAACTATGTGAAGTTATGCTTGAATTTCAGGAAGAATTGACAGGACGTCAATTCTAGGAATTATTGAGCCACGATGGCGAATTAATTCCGGTCTGAAATTTAGTATAACAAGCATCTAGTTTATCTTAGCTTTTGCAGCCCTTATGAGCGGTTAATTTGTTTCCCTTAAAATCTTAAAATACTATAGAATTCAAGTGTTTAAAATATTGTCTCCATGTTCATGCACCATCTTGTTGATTGCATTAATAAATGCCTTGATGCTGGCTTCAATAATGTCGGTGCTTATTCCCCTGCCCAAAGAAATCTTCTGGTCTTTTGATACCCTTACCGTAACCTCACCCAGCGCATCCTTGCCTTCTGTCACAGCGCTCAGGTTATAGTCTTCCAGTTTGAGTTCCATCCCTATTATTCTTTCTATGGCATTGAAGGCAGCATCTACCGGGCCATCTCCTGTAGCAGCTTCGGTAATGACCTGTGTGCCCTTCTTTATTTTTACTACCGAAGTGGAAATCAGTTTATTTCCGCTGTTAATCTGGAAACTATCAAGCTCGATAATTTGAGGAATTTGGAAGGTCTTCTCCTGAATTATGGCCTCAATATCGCTGTCCAGAATCTCCTTCTTTTTGTCGGCAAGGTCTTTAAACTTCTCAAACGCCTTTGAAACCTCTTCAGCTCCAAGATGATACCCCATATCCTTGAGCCTCTCTTCAAATGCATGCCTTCCTGAAAGTTTTCCAAGAACCATTCTGTTCTGCTTGAGCCCTATGGATTCAGGAGTCATTATCTCGTATGTGCTTTTCTCGGATAAAACCCCATGCTGGTGGATACCTGATTCATGTGCGAAAGCATTCGCGCCTACAACAGCTTTATTGGGCTGGCATTTCACCCCTGTCAAACTGGAAACAAGCTTGCTGGACCTGCCTATCTGTGTGGTATCTATATTGAATCCGATATTATAATAATCCCTGCGTGTCGCCAGAGCCATTACTAGTTCTTCCATGGCCGCATTTCCTGCCCTCTCCCCCAGTCCGTTGATTGTGCATTCTATTTGTGTAGCTCCGTTTTCTATTGCCGCAAGACTGTTGGCAACCGCGAGGCCCAGGTCGTTATGACAGTGGACGCTTATATCAACTTTCTCAATCTCCCGGACATTCTCCCTCACACCTTTTATCAGTCTGCCGAATTCAAGAGGCATTGTATAACCTACAGTATCAGGTATATTAATAACGGCAGCACCAGCCTTTATTACCTCACTGAAAATCCTGTACAGGAATTGAGGGTCACTTCTTCCTGCGTCTTCGGCTGAAAACTCAATATCACTGCAGTATTTTTTTGCATGCCTTACCATTGCTACAGCCCTTTCAACCACCTCATCAGGGCTCATTTTTAGTTTATGTTTCATGTGTATATCGGATGTGGCAATAAATGTGTGAATTCTCGGGTTCTCGGAATGCTGAACCGCCTCCCATGCCCTGTCTATATCCTTTTCCAGTGCCCTTGCCAGACCACAAACCGTTACCCCTTTAACATTTTCGGCAACTGCCTTAACCGCCTGGAAGTCACCCGGAGAGGCAATTGGAAACCCCGCTTCGATTACATCAACCTTTAACTTTGCAAGCTGCCGTGCAATCTCCACCTTCTCTTGAATATTGAGGTTGACCCCGGGCGTCTGTTCTCCATCCCTCAAGGTTGTATCGAAAATCTTTATTATTGATACCATATCAATTCCCCCTGTTACTGTTTCTTCAACCAGCTCATCATTTCCCTCAATTTGGCTCCTACTTTTTCTATCTGATGTTCGGATTCTTTTCTTCTCATGGCAAGGAAGGATGCTCGGTTTGCCTTATTCTCCAATATCCATTTTGAAGCAAAGCTGCCGTCCTGAATCTCTGAAAGGATTTTCTTCATTTCGTTTCTGGTTTCCTGATTGACAACCCTTTTCCCTGATACATAGTCCCCGTACTCGGCAGTATCGCTTATGGAATACCTCATGAAGCTGAAACCTCCAGAGTTTATCAGGTCAACAATCAGCTTCATCTCATGGCAGCACTCAAAGTACGCCATCTCGGGTGAATACCCTGCCTCGACAAGAGTATCGAACCCGGCTTTCATAAGTTCGGTTACCCCTCCGCACAAAACGGCCTGTTCTCCAAAAAGGTCGGTCTCGGTTTCCTCCTTAAATGTGGTCTCGATTATTCCTGCCCTCCCTGCACCTATTGCTGCTGCATATGCGAGAGCATAATCCCTGGCTTTTCCCGATGCATCCTGATGGACAGCAATCAGGCTCGGAACCCCTTTGCCTTCAACATACTGGCTCCTTACCGTATGTCCGGGTCCCTTAGGTGCAACCATTACCACATCTACAAAATCCGGAGGTATAATCTGGTTGAAGTGTATATTGAATCCGTGTGCGAACATCAGAACCTTACCCGGAGCAAGATTATCCTCCACATACTTCTTGTATGTATCAGGCTGTTCCTGGTCTGGGAAGGTAAACATTATCAAGTCCCCTATCTTTGAAGCCTCTGAAACCTCAGCAACCCTGAATCCGTCCGTTTGAGCTGCTTGGGCACTCTTTGAATTCCGGTTTCTCAATCCCACTACAACGTCAACCCCGCTGTCCTTCAGATTCTGCGCGTGTGCGTGCCCTTGACTGCCATATCCTATGACAGCTGCTGTCTTACCTTTCAGTAAACCTGTATTGCAATCTGATTCATAATACATTTTTACCATTAAAATCACTCCTCTTGAGAATTATTGACTCCTATAATTCTATTGCCTCTTTCTATAGCAATAGTACCGGTCCTGACCATTTCCTTTATCCCGAAAATCCTGACCATTTCTTCAAATGCGTTAATTTTATCGTCATCACCTGTTATCTCAATGGTTAGGGCATTCTTGGATACATCTACTATGTTACCTCTGAATATGTCTACAATTTGTATTATCTCTGACCTTGTCTCAGGTGCAGCATTTACCTTAACCAGTACAAGCTGCCTGGTCAGGGATTCTTCAGCGTCCAGCTGTTTTACCCTGATAACGTCAATCAGTTTATTGAGTTGTTTGCATACCTGCTCTACAATATACTGGTCGCCGTTAACCACTATTGTCATCCTCGAAATACCAGGGTCTTCGGTAGTCCCCACTGCAAGACTGTCAATGTTAAATCCTCTCCTGCTGAAAAGCCCTGCCACCCTGGACAGTACCCCAGCTTGGTTCTCTACCAATATGGATAGAATATGCCTGCCCATATACAAATACCTCCTTTCGAATACTACAATATATATAAAAAACCCTTCGCCATCCAATAAAAATTTTAGGGACGAAGGGATTTCCTGCGTGGTACCACCCTAATTCGGTTCCCTGGGGAACCCTCAGCCAGTACTGTTTCTATAACGGGAACACCCGGCATATCCCTACTTAAATTCGGGACAGCAGCTAAGGAGTGAGTTATACATGCATCCATCTGATCTTTTTCACCTGCCAAGAACTCTCTGGAAGTTACAGGACACATCTTTTTTCCTTCATTGCTTTTCCGTATCGATATATAATTATACACATTTTAACAGCCGATATTCCACATGTCAACAGCTTTTTGTCCTTCAACCATTTTCTACAGGCCTATCTCATCTGCAATAGATTTCAATGCCTCTACAGAAATTTCAGCAAACTCTTCAAGGCTCAGACCAATATTCTCACAGCCCAATATTCTATCCCTTCTCGCACCGGCAGCAAAGCTGGGAGACTTGAATCTTTTTACCACGGACTTGGGTTTTACGCTGGCAATTTTTTTATCTGGATACACAAGTGCAGTAGCATGTACCAGACCGGCCATATTATCGCTGGCCGAAAGGGCATAATCCATGTCGGTTTCTCTCCTGACTCCAGTGTTATCATCATTGTGAGCCAGTACGGCATGCAGGAATTCCTCATCGAATCCCTTCTCCTCAAGTACTGCGGCTGCCGTTCTTGCATGGTTCTCCATATTGTCCTTCTCCACATCATAATCAAGGTCATGCAAAAGGCCGGCAAGCCCCCACTTGTCCTCATCCTTCCCGAGTCTCCTTGCCAGATGGGCCATTATAGCCGAAACCTCCCGGCAGTGTACGGCAATATTGTGTGTCTTGATATACTCGTTTAAAAGACTTATTCCTTCATCATATGTAATTGCCATAATAATTCTTTCCCCCTTCCAATAATATTTTTATATGTGCGGGTGTTCACAAATTCGTCATATGCTATAAGTTTCTAGTTTATGATTTTTTCCCAGATGTTCATATCTTCGAAACTCCCCATGATGTTTGAGTTGTTTATGAGCCTGCCGGCATATTCATAGCCCTGCTTGCTCATTACTATGTTTATACCTGTTGAAGGTGCCCTTGCCAGGCTGTACAGTACTATGAAGCCTTCTTCTTTAAGTCTTTGCTCAAGCCGGTATATAAGCCCGCTCATCAAGCCTCTCCCCCTGAATCCCTCAAGGGTTGCGCAGTCAGTAATTTCAGCATTGAGGTATTTAGTATTCATATCTGCCGATGCTGCGCTTACGATTCTTCCCTGATGCTCGGCAACCTTAAGTATTATCTGTCTGCCTATAACTTTCCTTATATATTCAGCGCTGTCCATGGGTGTAGGGTAGGTCTTGAATACATCACTGTATAATCCGGCCAGTTCTTCGGCATCGTCCCCGGTGGCAGTCCTGACCTTGAAACCGTTTTCTTCAGAATGTGTATATTGTCTTTTCATTTCTTTAGCTTTTTCAATGATTTCATCTTCTTTTTCGATTTCGCGGCTGACTGCCCGTTGAGACTGAGCAAAGTAAGAAACGCACCATGCAGGTTCACCTTTGAAGAATCTGCTTATAATACCTTCTATCGCGTAGCCTCTATCGGTAAACACTTTCGAATCAGCTTCATTCACGGTGCATATGACCTTACCCAGTCTATACTCTCTGCATAATTCAGTGAGACCGGCTGCGGTTTTTTCAGTATC
>JAWLGL010000150.1:0-5519 GCA_041685035.1 Clostridia bacterium | reverse complement strand
TTAGTGGCGGTAGTCATCGGATAAACAGGATTCTTGGATTCAGATGGAGTATTTATCTCCGACTGAATCTTAGAAGCCGTTATCCAGGGACGTAGCGCCACTTGTCTAAATATTGAAGCAGGAATCTTAGTGGCGGTAGTCATCGGATAAACAGGATTCTTGGATTCAGATGGAGTATTTATCTCCGACTGAATCTTAGAAGCCGTTATCCAGGGACGTAGCGCCGCTTATCTAAATATTGAAGCTGGAATCTTAGCGGCGGTAGTCATCGGATAAACTATGCGAAGTTATGCTTAAATTTCCTTGATGAGAGGGTAGTACCACTACTATTTCCCCTCCCTCGATGGGAGGGGATTAAGGGGAGGGTGTTAGTATTCCTTTTTCATCCTCACCCCAACCCTCTCCCATCAAGGGAGAGGGTGTATCTAGTCTATCTTGATTACACCGCACTTATGAGCGTCTTATTCGTTTCCCCTGCAGCCGGCTCCCCTTCTTCTTTGCCCTCTTCCTCTTCACTTCTCCCAGTTTTCCTTCAGTACCTATCCTGTTCCTTTTAGGCCTTATCAAACATTTCGCACCGAAGCCAATCAAATCCTCCCTGCCTGCCTTGACCAGCGCCTCATAAACAAGCTCATAATTATCTGGACGCCTGTACTGCAGCAACGCCCTTTGCATGGCCTTCTCCTTTGCAGACCTGGGTACATGTATCCTTTTCATTGTTCTGGGGTCAACACCGGTATAGAACATGCAGGTTGATAGGCTTCCCGGTGTCGGATAAAAGTCCTGCACCTGCTCGGGTGTATAACGTATATCCCTTAGAAATTCAGCCAGCTCTACAGCATCCCTTAGTGTACTTCCAGGATGGCTGGACATAAAGTATGGTACAAGATACTGTTCTTTCTTTAATTCCCTGTTAATTTTATAAAACTTCTCAGCAAACTCTTCATACACCCTTCTGGGCGGTTTGCCCATAGCATGCAGAACCTGATTCGACACGTGCTCAGGCGCAACCTTGAGCTGTCCACTGACATGATGCTCGCACAACTCCCTGAAAAAACTTTCTCCCCGCTCAAGTGTAAGATAATCGAACCTTACTCCCGAACGAACAAACACCTTTTTAATTCCTGAAATCTCCCTAAGTTTCCTCAGCAGTTCAAGGTAGTCGCTGTGGTCGGCCTCAAGGTTTCTGCACGGAGAAGGGAATAGGCACTGCCTTTCCTTGCATGCTCCTTTATCGGCCTGCTTCTTGCAGGCAGGTTTCCTGAAGTTTGCCGTCGGCCCTCCGACATCATGTATATAACCCTTAAAGTTTGGAGCCCAGACCATTTTCCCTGCCTCATTCAGTATGGAAGCATGGCTTCTGGGCTGAATTACCCTTCCCTGATGGAAGGTGAGAGCACAAAACGAACATCCTCCGTAGCATCCCCTGTGGCTTGTAATGCTGAATTCAACTTCCTCTACAGCCGGAATTCCACCTTCCTCCTCGTAATCAGGGTGATATGCCCTCTCAAAAGGCAGCGAGTAAATGGAATCCATCTCTGATGTACTTAGCGGCAGTGACGGTGGATTCTGTATCAGGTATTTGTCACCATGCATCTGGACTACTGCCCTTCCGCTTACAGCATCCTGTTCCCTGTACTGCATCATAAAACCTTCTGCGTACTTCCTCCTATCATTCAGTACCTCCTCGAATGACGGCACTATGACACCGGCTTCTCCGGGAAGTTCATTACCAAGGTATGCAGTCCCCCTGATATCCCGGATATCACTTATGTTCTCTCCTCCTGCAAGCCTACCGCATACATCAGTTATCGCTTTCTCTCCCATCCCGTATACAAGCAAGTCGGCTCTTGAGTCCACAAGGATTGACCTTCTAACCTTGTTATCCCAGTAGTCATAGTGTGCAAACCTCCTCAGGCTTGCCTCTATCCCTCCAATAATTAGGGGTATACCGGGAAAGGCTTCCCTGACTTTATTTGAATATACTATTACTGCCCTGTCCGGCCTCCTGCCAGCCTTGCCTCCCGGACTGTAAAGGTCTTTGCTTCTTCTTTTCTTTGCAGCAGTATAATGATTAACCATTGAATCTATGTTTCCTGACGAGACAAGCACACCATACTTGGGTCTTCCCAGCCTCATAAAGTCCTGGGTATTCCGCCAGTCGGGCTGGGCAATTATACCTACTCTGAAGCCTTCCTTCTCAAGTACCCTTGTAATAATTGCATGTCCGAAGCTGGGATGGTCTACATATGCGTCGCCGGAGATATATAAAAAATCCAGCTCATCCCATCCCCTTCTATTCATATCTTTTCTATTTACAGGCAAAAACCCGTTTTTCATTACAGTACCTTCCTTAACACAAAAATAACAAATGACTTCTACCGTATTATTTTACAATAAATAATTGCTTATTAGTTGAAAAATTTAAAATATTCTATTTGAATCTAATTCTTTATTGCTATATAATTTCCTTGTTTAATGTGTCGAATATTGTAATATTTTATGTAAATCTGTTAGATTTTCAGGACGTTTAGTAGTGCCTTCGAAAACTTAATAGTTGTCTTTTGGCTGGCGGTTTCAAACCTATCGGTACTGATGTAGCAAACCAAAACCAAGGTCGTTGAAAAGGAGAGGATACGGATGGCAAAGGATGCTGAAGCTGCTCGAACGTGCCAGAAAGGAAAAGTGAAAGTCCAGTTTCTAGGAGCTGCAAGGGAGGTGACCGGTTCTCTTACCTACTTTGAAGCTGAAACAAAGTATGGGATGGTCAGGTTTCTTGTAGACTGCGGTTTGTCACAGAAGAACGGAAATAACTATGAAGGAAAGCTTCAGATGTATAATTCGAAGCTTCCGGTAGCTGCAGAAAACATTGACTTCATAATCCTTACACATGCGCACATCGACCACAGCGGACTGGTTCCATTCCTAGGCAAAAAAGGCTTCACAGGGAAGGTATATGCAACCAAGGGAACTGCTGAGCTATGTTCTATCCTCTGGCCGGACTCTGCACATATCCAGGAAGAAGACTGCTCCCAATACAACAGAAAACTATTGAGACGTTCACCTCAGGGAAGCCGGAGACAGGTTGAACCGCTGTATACCGACGATGATGCCGTTAGAAGCTTGTCCCTTCTAAAAGGGATAAGATACAACAAGCTGGTTGACCTGGAAAACGGAATTAGATTCCGCTTCAAAAATGCGGGACATATTTTCGGCTCAGCAGTTATCGAAATCTGGATTCAAGATTCTGAAGGCAGGGAACTCAAGGTTGTTGTATCGGGTGATATAGGTAATCAGGTACGGGCCAGGCTGGATGCCGCTGACTTTTTGATAATGGAATCTACTTACGGAAGCAGGGTGCACGAAATCATAGACATAGACCAGCGGAACCTGCTGCTTGCGAAAACCATCCTGGAAACCTGCAAGAATGGCGGCAGGGTAATCATACCTTCATTTACGGTTGAGAGGCTGCAAACCTTAATTTACGCAATAAATGAAGGTATAAGAAAGCTTCCCGAGGATGAGGCGGAAATGCTCAAAAGTGCTGGCATAGTTATTGATTCACCAATGGGAGTTGCTGTCACTAAAATCTTTCAGGATGCCTTCTGGAAAAAACCAAAACGCTTCAAGTACCTGCTGGGTAAGAATCTTGATTATTACGTTCAAAATTGCACAAGCCCCTTTGAACTAAAGAATCTGAAGGTTACTTCCAGCCAGGAGGAATCACAGGCATTAAATGATTCCAAGGACTGCATGGCCATCATTTCTGCAAACGGTATGTGCTCTGCAGGCAGGATACGCCATCACCTGAAGCATAACCTCTGGCGGCCGGAATGTACTGTCGTTTTTGTTGGATTTCAGGCCGAAGGTACTCTGGGGAGAAGAATTCTAAACGGCGAAAAAATGGTTAAAATATTTGGCGAAGAGATTGCCGTCAATGCAAAAATTGTAAACATTCCTGAATTCTCTTCCCATGCAGACTGCAAAGGTCTGATAAGATTTGTCAAGAAATTTAAAACACCGCCTAAGTGCTTGTTCCTTATCCACGGTGAGCTCGAAGCAATGGAACCATTTAAAAAAGACGTTGAGAAACTGGGTATCCACGTTGCTGTTCCACACCTGAAGGAAGTCTACGAACTTTCCGACACTGATGGAAATTCTTTGGGGACTGACAGCGGAGTTCACCCATTTACAAGGGATGTGAGTGTCCGGGTGAATGAAGCCATCGTTTCACTCAGTAAGCTAAGAGCATGTTTATCCGAAGCATCGGAAAACAGAAATCTGCTTGATGAGATTTCCAACCTGCCTCAGCAGGAAAGGGAAATGATAAGTGACCTGAAAACGGAATTGTTTGGGTCTGCATCCAAATTAAAAAAATCGTTCTATCAAATTATAAAATCATGCAGAAAAAACGGTAAGTCTAAGAGGTCCTAATCAGGACCTCTTTTTTCATCCACTATACTCTTTGGTAGGGTGCCAGGCCTCCTGTCTCAGTCAGCCTTCTTGAACTTAATAAAAATAACTGTTATAATAGATTATGTATAAATCCCATTTTCACCGTATCTTGTTTATGTAGCCATATTCCAGCAGCCAGGTCTACTCACTCGTGATTACTTTAAATATATGTTAAAAACATTTTTTTAGGAGACGAGTATATATGAGTGAAACCAGATTCCAGGAAAATCGTGTCGAAATCTTGAATTTTGATTTAAGGGAATTCCTCAAGATTGGTAATAAAATCAGTACCAGGTTTATTACCGGCTCTGAATGGGTTACAAATATCCTTACTGATGTACGTTTGGATACCTTTGAAATTCATTTGAAAGTCAATTATGTTGTGAACAATATTTCCAAGGGCGATGCAATGGCCTTCAAATATTCCTATGACAATGTCGAATATGTACTCAAAGGAACTGTTGAAGATATCAACCTGTATGAAAATCTTGTAACAGTTTACGTGGACAGCGTTGAGCATCATTTAAACCGAAGACAGGAGCCACGGTTCGATGTCTCTTTCTGTGGTTATGTCCTGCAAAGCGATATACAGAAACCCGTCTATGCCTTGGTCAAGAATATAAGCAGAACAGGTATCTCCCTTGAATGCAAAACCGATATGGACGAGGATTCAGTATTTAAGCTGGACATCTTTCTATCCAGGGATAAAATAATCTCAATGAAATGTAAAGCTCTAAGAAAAAGCGCGGCGCAGGGCACCTACCTATATGACGCTGCTATTGAGAGTCTGGACAAGAATTCTTCAGGTATTTTCGAAAAACTGTTCTCAATTCTTCTGGAATATGACGATGAAGTATTATTTAACTATATAGCTTCATTAAATAAACAGTAGTTCTTGAAACACTTGCCTTCTCCATATCTGTATAATAAAAATACTCCGGAATCCGGAGTATTTTTATTATCTATGAGCTATTTGCGATGTTCTAAACCCTTAATATACAGGGGGTTAGGAATAGGCTAAAAATATTTTCTCCCAGAAAACTGCATCGCATTACCAGTGTCAT
>JAWLGL010000149.1:0-5525 GCA_041685035.1 Clostridia bacterium | reverse complement strand
TTTTCATACTGATATAATCAAAATCTGCTTGTCCATTATAATATATTTCGATGGTCAGATAGGTTTTGTCACTGCCGTCTTTATCTAAAGGAGAGTCAAGTCTAATAGTTACCGATTCTCCGTTCTTACATTCTCCTCTAAGCATAACCTGTCTCATGCTGTCTGAAAAATTTAAATCTGTATAAATAGATTTAGTTAATACATCAAAATAGACTGCAATAGCTTTTGCCTCTTCCTCCATGTCTGGGAGGCCTTGTATTTTATTAACCCAAGCAGATGAATTAACTGAGCATGAAAATATTTGAAGGTTTTCAGCCTCTAAGGATGAAATCAACTGGTTTTCGTTCATGTGTTCATCTTGTATGCAGTCCCCTCTCGCGGTCAGGAGCTGCAGCAATAAAATAATGAATAAAAGAGAAATGTTTTTTTTCAAAAAAAATACCCCCGGTGAAGTCCTTTTTTTAGTCTGTGGCTAACTAAATTATTTCCATTTAAAGCAGTCTATATACGCCAATAAAAAAGGTATCGCATATTCTGCAATACCAATTTCAGTAAACAGGAGTAAGATATATGAGGTTATTCAGGGAAACCTGCGGGTTTCTATAACTACGGCGGGCTACTTTGTGATAATGGCCCTGCTCAGCATCATTGCACAGTCGGCCCTGCAAAGATATGCATTTTCCTTGAAGCCGGTAAACAGCTTATCGTCATCTGATATTATTCCTGCCTTAATTATTCTGGTAATTGAGTTATATGCCCAGTGCTTACGGTTGAGCTTAGGTAACTCACTTTGGCTGGAGGTGCTGAACTTAAACAATCTGTCAATCACTGCTGAAGCTTCTGCAGTAGTGATGCGGGCATTTGGCCTGAAAGTTCCATCCTTGAATCCATTAATCAGTTTCATGTCATAGGCAGTAAAAATATTTGCCTTTGCCCAGTGACTGGATGTATCATTGAAAACAGTTTCACTCGAAGGCTTATTTTCAACACCCACTGCATTAAGGAGCATTGTAACAAATTCTGCTCTGGATACTCCCTTGTCGGGCTTGAAGGTTCCATCTGGGAAACCGTTTACAGCGCCCATGTCATGCAGGTGCCGAATGTACTCTTCAGCGTATGAATCCTCGATATCAGGAAAAAGTGCCTGGTCAGGACTGCTAATATTGGTAAGAATAACCCTGATGGGAGGAAGCATGGTTCTCAAGTCAATATCCATACTATCTGTTGCCTCAGCACCTTCATTAATCCTGTAGAATATATTTAATACCTTTCCTCCCCTTTTGGATGCTGATGTAATTTCAATACCCTTTCCTTCGCCTGCCTCGGCTTTAACCGTTATTTTAACAGTATTCTCCCCTATCTGTTCTACCGAATATATGGCATGATGAGCATTAACGACCCCACCACTCACAACCAGAAACATCAATAATATTGTTCCTAAATAAATAATCTGCTTCAACCTGCATTCTCCTTTCACAATTACAGATGTGCCCGACACTTATCCTATGGTTTAGCCATCAACCCATTCAAACATTCTTCTCAGCATTGTCATCATTTCTGCCCTGGTTACCGCACCCTCGGGTCTGAGATATCCACCACTGCCTACCAGTATTCCCTTTGCAACAGCAAACCTGACCCTGGGAACCAGGTTGTCAGTGATTGCATATGCATCCCTGTAACCTGAGAGTGAAATTGTGCTCTCAGCCTTGGTTCCGGTAATAATTTCATGCATCCTTACAATCATAGATGCTGCTTCTTCCTTGGTTACACTGCTGGATACGTTATCCCGGTTAACCCCTGATGTAATCCCTGCCTTTGAGGCCGAATCCAGATAATTTCTTTCATTATAGTCATACCCCAGTATATCCAACACTACCTTCACGGCTTCGCCTTTTGTTATGGTAGTGTTGGGCTGGAAGAGGCCATACCCCAGACTCTTCAAATCATACTTGTCCACTATGGATTCAATATCACTCCTCGCGTGATGATAAGAAATATCCGAAAACCTGGATGCAGTAGAGTTCATTATAACATAGTCACTTGTTCCCGGTATATCTGACCAGACCATTCCTCCAGAATTAATAGAATCAAATGTATTTTCTGTATTTACTTTTTCCCACTTCTCTAAATAATTATCGTAAATGTGCCCTGACATCGCAGTTTCATCATACCAGTCCTCTTCATCATAGGGTATTCTTATTTTTAGTGAACCATCGAGTGTATCAATCGACACTGAAGCCGCTCCAGAATTAACTTTAAATGATATTTTCCAGATATCCGATTCGAAGGAGCTGCCCGAATAATCATCGGTGTCGGTAATCTTATCCAGAACTATTTCCACTACGCTTCCAGTATTCCCCCTGCAAGAACGCATGACCTGTGCATTCTTGATAATGTCCGGCTCTATCAGCAGTGAGGCCTCACCGTTGTTAATTATCAATTTCTTTCCGGTTTGGTTTAAGGCCTCCAACACTCTCGGAGACAGCTTTGTTTGTGATTGGTCCATATCATTATAAGCCAGAAAGGCATAGTTAATAGTATAGCTCGAATACCTGTCGTCAAATATCTGCTGGATAAGCTTATCAGCCTTTACTCCTGTTGCATCCAACCGGCCAAGGCCCGAATTGACTCTTTCTGGTTTTATTTCTTCGGAGTTGGCAAGAGGGTCGTCCACATCTGATAAGTACTCGTCAGAGCTTTTGTTGGTTCTTACAGATATTGAACTGTAGCCTGATTTGAGATTCTTAACAGAATCATATGCATATATCCTTGCATAATATCTTGTATTTGCTTCAAGGCCTTCCACCTTGTACTCGGATGCCGACTCAAGTCCAAAACTCTGCGCGTCACTAAAGTCATCCTCTTTTGATATCTCCAATGTGTATTCAAGCCCTGCAACCGCAATCCACTCAAAATAAATGTAGTCTTTCCCTATGGGTTCTGAAATGTTCTTCAGGCCAAAACCTGTAGGCCTATCAGGAGGCTGGTATGGTTTGGTCTTAATTATACATACGTCACTCCAATCAGATGTAAGTGTTTCATTATCTTTTGACATTTCTGCACTGACCCAGAAGTAATAAGTGGTATCGGGAGATAATTCCTCTACCGTATACTTGGTCTTATACTCCAATTCATCCGGAGTCAGCTCAATAACATCATCAGCCTGTTCAACATCTTCTGTTGTAGAATACCTGATATTATAATAATGGTTGTCAATAATATTCCATCCAAGTTCAATAAACGTATCACCTGCATAGCTATAATTAATTTCAGGAATAGCAGGCTGTTCAAGCGGTATTTCATGGTCAGGCCTGGTGGTTACTATAACAGGGTCGGACAACCCTGACTTTATTTGATTGGTTCTGTAGGCCCTTACCCACATAATATAGGTACTATTCGGGTTCAAGCCTGTTACGGTAAATTCAACCGGTCCGGCCTCAGGAGTGTTCGGTATGTCGTTAAACTGCGTGGGCATCTGATTAATGGTCTCAAGAAGCCTTGAGAAATCAAAAGTGTCTGTATAGACTTCGTATCCTACGCTAAAGCGAACATCACTGTCATATGAAACCAGCCTGTATACATCTCCATTTACCGACGCCTGTGCAACATCCTGGTCGGGAAGATATTCCCATCGGCTGTTGGCACTCCTCCAGACTTCATGCCACTGATTTCTCCACTCCAGTGTTGCAGTGGTGGAAGTAACTGTCTGGACATCCTCACCATTAACCGTTTCGGTCTTAACTTTTAGCGGAGGCTTGGATGGAATTACCGGCTGGTCTATAGACCCTTCTGATGGAGTTACTATAATTTTAAGGGCCGGCTCGGAGCTGAACTTTCTTTCCACCAATCCATCCTTATCTGCAACCGTATAAGTCTTGCTAGCTGTCATCTTGAGGTAATACACACTATCCGGTTCAAGTCCGGTAATTGTATATGAAAATCCAAGTACGGTATCCCCCTCTACGCTTCCGATCATTTCATACACGTAGTTGCCAGAATCAGGCTTGAAATCCTGTACGGTTGGGGAAACCGCCGGATTGTCTATTTCATCCGAATCGGTCAGCATCCATATATCGTATGACAGGTCAAAATCAATTTCTCCGTTAATGGCAGTAGGGACCCTCCAGAGTATCTTTAAACTGGTCGGACCTGCCTCCATAGTCTGGTTGGCAAGCTGTTCGGTTAGTTCAGGCACAGCAGGATTGGAGGGGATTTCTCCCTCCAGAGGATGCTGTTCAATTGACACTACCCGAACTGTTTCTCCCATCTCGGTTATAAGGTCGGCTTGAACCCTATAATATACATTATCCCCAACCATCTTGACCAGTATGTAGTTATCCCTTGTAGCCGAAATCTCCCTTTCAAGGTCACCATCAACCGAGCGCATAATTTTATAAAGAACCTTATCTTCCTGGGATAGATTGGTATTGGTGACCGGTCTCCATTCCAGCTTCCACCAACTTGAGGAGACCTTTGATATGCTGGCAAGTATATTTGTATATCCGCATACAGTTTCAGACTCTTTAATATATGTAATACTTTGGTCATCTATAATGGTTTTGATTTTGATATAGTATACTGTCCCCGGCTTCAGGTCCTTTGCATAGTACAGCAGTGTATCCTCGGATGTCCGGGTCACCGGCCCTTGGGAGCCTATGTCTCCTGAAGTTACATCAATAGGGGGCGTATGTGCAAAAAGGCTGCTTTCAGAGATATATACGGCATAATCTACACTGCTGGTGCTGCAGCTTACATCAGTCCATTGTATTTCCAGAGTTCCAGTGCCTGCAGGCTGTACCTTTACTTCAAGGTTGGTCATAAATGTAACTTCATTTGAAGGCAGGGATACATCCCTGGAATCGAGATTTCCGTCTATATAATGCTCATGTACGGCTACTATATATGCTTTGTAAACCGTTCCCGGCTTAAGCTGCTCCATTTCTATGCCGGTATGGTCCCATTCTATCTGTCCGCCGTACTGGCTGTATGGTGAGCCGTCTTCAGAATAATACAGTTCATAATACTGCAGATTTCCTCTCCATGTACTGGGCTGATTCCATCTGAGTCCGACATAGTGTCCTTTTTCAAGGGTATATCCGATAACCGGAAGGCCGCCGGCTTCTTCAACCGCCAGCTGTCCGGGTGAGAACTGCTGGTCGGCAAGCACCTTGGGCAGACCAGCTGGAATCAGTTGGGCCAGTATAAAGAATATGAGAACTATTGATATCTTCTTTGGTCTTGACATTATTATCACTCCCTAGAACTCTCCGGATAGTTTGAGAACCTTAACCAGCATCTCCAGCGAATTTTCCTTGGACTCTACAGTAGTTGGCATTATCCTGCCCGAGGTATCGGGTTCTATGAGATTCAGGTCTACAGCCATTTGTACCGACTTGTAATACGTCGGCTTTATCTGTGCAGCATCGGACAGATGAATATTTTTGCTTGGCCTGAGTCTTTCAAGTGATACGCCTTTCCTGAGTGTGTACAGCTTAACAGCAATATAAACAGTCTCTTCCCTTGTC
>JAWLGL010000148.1:0-5525 GCA_041685035.1 Clostridia bacterium | reverse complement strand
GCAGAGAGTATGTGAATGCCCAGGTATTCCTGTAGCCGGCATAGTCTTCAAAGTAGTTATCATTGTTAAGCTTTATTCCGGTTTTGCCGTTTCCTCTAGATTCCCACAAAACTGTACCTTCCATCAGCATTCTCGGGTCATTGTTCTTGTTCTCAAAGTACCTACTTTCATTATATCTTACATCCAGAAGTCCGTAATCAAGCTTCAGGCTGTAGCTTCCGCCTTCCTGCTTAAACATGATATTGTTGTATTCAGTCCTCTTGGCGCTTCTTTCCGAGGCAGGGAATGCTGTAAGTACCCTGTCCAGCCTGCGGTTGAATTCTGTCCTGGACATACTAATCAGGTCATCCATATTCTTGACTAAATAGTCTTCACGATTGGTAATTCCGTTCTGAATAACAGGTATGGGTACATTGTACAGATTGTCGTTGGTGATATCGAAGTAAAGGTCTACCTCGTCAAAGCCTGTCCCGTTGTACCACCAGAAGGATGGCAGGACCACAAGAGAATCTCCCGCACGGTAGAGCCCTTCAGCGTCAACGCGGCACTGGACTGCATACCCTTTTGAGATAAGTCTGTTGTTACTTAATTCATTACCGGCAAGAGGAAGCTTGGTTATTCCAAATGGGGGCTTGGTTGTTTCACCTTCCCTGAGGTCTTTGTATTTTGCATCTCCATCTGAGCCATAAAGCAGGTGGTTACTGCTTGAATCGTTAAATACATACTTCCAGTAGATGTCCTTAACATCGGTGACCCTGAAATTGAAGAGTTTGGTTTGTCTGACCATTACATAGTAGTATAGGGGGTTGATTTCAGCATAGCTGAATTTAACGCTTCTGTCATTATGGTCAAATGCTTCAAACTTAAGCCTGTCAAACTGCATTTCGTTTGCTTTTGGTTCCTCGTATACAGTATAGTTCTCAAGGCCAAAGGTAAATGTCCAGACCAGCTTTTCCTGGGCAGTCCTTGTAAATATAGGGGTATCAAGTGCAGGCAGTATAGTCTGCTTGTTAATACTTAACGATGTATTATGTATATACTCGTCAGCAGGCTGTGATACATTTCCATCCTTAGAAAGGGTAACAGTATAACTGTTATTGAAGGTTACCTTAATGTCCTTGATATAGGTGCTTGTTTCTATGATTATTCTGTTTTGCTTGTAGGAATATATTGTATCAGCATCAATTCTGATGGACTGATTAAGCTTGTTATATATGTATTCATATCTTTCATACTCTCCCGGCCCTACTGAGAGTGAACCGATATTTAAAGATACGTCGGCTATATTATTGGTGTAGTCGGATTCCCCGATGGCTCTTAAACCCGCGGCATTTATATCAAGACTGCCTATAGGGTCAGGTATGCCATCATCCGGGTTTGGTGGATTTATCATAGCCCAAAGGTATATGCTGTCTCCATAATCTGCGTTCCATTCGAAGGTAAATTCTTTGGTGTCTCCGGGATTGCGGAGGTCAACCGGAGTGACGAACATATCTTCATGTTGGTCAGACCGCGCACCGCTTCTATCGTAGCCGAACCATACAGGGATTTCAGTGGTGTCGGTGGCTGGAGGCCAATTGGTGCTGCTGTTTAGTGTTACTATTACCTTGGCCGTGAATTTAAAAGGCGGTCCGGATACTCCGGTAAGCGAGTCCGGGTAGCCGTCAGGCAGGTCGGTGCTCTTCTGGTATTCTATGCTTACTGACAGGTCGGGAGAGGCCGGAGCGGCTACAGGCTTTGGGTATATTACGAAGGTCTGGTACCATATTGACCCATCGCTGTTTTGGTGCCAGCCTACTGCACTTACGGGGAGATAATCAATTATAGGGTCATTCCAGGAGCTTGCCGGAGGGCTCTGAATTTTGAGTTTTTTGATTAAGTCTTCTCCAGTAAGGGCAGGATTTTTGTCACGCCATTTTGCCAGTTCTCCAGCTGCTGGGTCTACTCCTTCTATCCTGCCGAGCCATTCAACAGCTTTTTGGTACTGAGGGTGGCTTGTAAACATGTACTCATACTTTGGAGGTTCAGTAATTTCATAGGGAGGTGACCATGGATAGCTTATCCAATTCTTTTCCCAGGGAGCCCTTCCGCTGTCGGCGTCATTGGGGAAGAGCATGTTTGTGAATTTATTTCCTACAGCATCAAATCCAAGGTATCTGTTATAGCCATCCTTGAACTCATTACCAGGAACATCGCTTGGTTCGCCATACACTATTAAGCCACGGGTGTTTAATAGAAATTCATTATATGTCAGTACTTTACCACCAACAGTGATTTGTGATTCAATACCTGGTGGTAACGAGGCTGCATTAACAGGTATACATAACATGTAGATTAGTATTGTTATTCCAATAATAAATGCTTTTTTCATTATATTTTACCTCCCTCTGCAGGTAAACTAAAGATATTCATTCAATTTATCCTTGAAAGTATTATGATTAAAAGGCAAGCTAATATTTGACTCCATCAAATCCAATGTGTACTGCTATGTAGTCATGCTTATAGCATGAGAAATATCTTTCGTCATAATAATTTGTAGAATCTGTTCCAGACTCTATAACCTTTAGTATTTCACTATTTACCTGTTCAAACGTATTAGGATAAAAAGGCATTAATATTTGCCTAACTGCTTTTTTTGTGTCTTCATCATATTTTTCTACTAACAATTCATATGTATTAATTCCTTTACGAAGTAAAATTGTGTTATCTGGTGAATACATACCGGCATTCCCATCAGGACTGTAGTAGATAGTACCATATTCGCAGACCGTATTCTCAACATTTGTAAGGATTTCCTTAAATTCAGAAGGTATTGTGTCGGAAGTTGATAGAGCGGGGTACTTACTTTTCCAACGCTTTATCATTACCAGTGCTTCTGCCTTGGTAACATTTCTGCGAGCTCCGAAGGATTTGTCGGGATATCCTTTAATTATTCCCTTTGAATAGGTCTTCTTGATTCCCGGAAGCGCCCATTGAGGTATGTAATCCCAGAATGGGGAGAAAACCGAAGGGGTATCTTCATTGATTAACCTGCTTATGATTACAGCAAATTCCGCACGTGTAATATTTGATTTTGGTTTCAATGTGCCGTCCGGGTATCCCTGGATGATGCCGTTTCCAACAGCAATATCCATTCTGTCCGCAGCCCATGATGATGGCTGGTCTAGAAAGCCACAAAGACAGTCTTTCTTATTAATATCAAATCCCTCAAGTTCAATGGTTTTTATAGCTCCTATAAGCATCCAGATAACTTCTTCCCTTGTTGCCGCCTTGTTGGGGTTGAATTTGCCGTTTTCTATGTAGGCCCATCCTTCGGAAGCGGCAGAGGAGATTTCATTTGAAGCCCAGTGACTGCTGATATCTGTCGGCTGACTTGATGCATAGATAATACAGGATGTAACCAACAATACTGTGGCTGCAAGTATAAACCCGATAATATAAGACCGTTTAATCACTGATAACGCGTGCATATAGATTTTCCTCCTTTTAAAGCTTTAGTATTTTTGGTGTATAGAACTTAAGAACAAACTCATGAAGAGAAATGTACAGTTTATAAGAAAAAATTTATCTTTGTGCAGAATTTACTCTATTAATATTATTATAAAACAAAGTAGTATTAATTTCTACGGCTTAAGATAATTTTTGTTATTTTTTAAATATTTTACATATTCAAGCTGACAAACAAATATAAGGAAGGTGACTCAAAGGCAAGAAACATAAATATAAACTACTTAATTATAGATTATAAAATAGAGATTTCCAGTATTTATTGGTACATAAAGGGAGTTAACTGGATAAACAAAAAAAAGAAGCCAGGGAGATTTCCCTGGTTATAGAATAGTTAATATTTGACTCCATCGAATCCAATTATTACAGCAATATAATCACGTTTAAAGCATAGAAAGTATCTTGAATCATAATAACTTTTGAAATCCTTACCTCCTGCTATAACTTTTTGAACTTGGTTATTTATGTCATTATATTGCTCTGGATAGAAAGGTACTAACATCTGTTTAATAGTGTTCTTGGTATTCTCATCGTATTTAGTAATAAGCATTTCATATGTTCTAGGTGCTTTTCGAATTAGTATTGTGTTGTCTGGTGAATACATACCTGCATTTCCTTTAGGACTGTAATAAATAGTACCATATTCACAGACTACACCATCTACAGTTTTAAGGATTTCCTTCAGCTTCGGGTCGAGGTCATCCGCAATAGACTTATCCGGCTTTTCAGGTTCAGAATCCGCCAGCACCTTGGCTTCGGCCTCAGGTGAGCTGAATATGCGTACTGCACGGCCGTCCCATCTTACGATTGCCCCCAGTGTCTCACTTACGAATCTGACAGGCACCCTGGTGACTCCATCTGAAACAACAGGTGCGGCATCAAGAGTTACGGTCTCATCATTGACCACTGCATACCGTTTGCCGATGTAAAGAAGGATGTCCTTACCGAAACCGCGTATGCTGATAGTCTGAGTGTCACCATACCACTTAACCTCTGCTCCAAGCTTCTCACTGATGAATCTTACCGGTACAATGGTGCGTCCATCGACCACAAAAGCGTCAAGCTCAACAGGCTGATTATCAAAGTAGAGGTCGACAGGTTTAGGTGTTTGGGCTAGAGCCGGACCAGTGAAGCACATCAGTACAATAGCAATGAGCGCCATCAGGAGAATCCGTCGTCCTTTCATTCTATTACCTCCTTTATATTTTTACTTCTTTAATAACTAACGTCCGCATTATTTAAAACCCGCATACAGCAGGATAAATCCCCAGAAGGTCGTACGTCATCACCGAAAATTATCGGCGACTCTTAAAGTAGGTTTATGTGTAAATCGAGATGTAGCTTATTCAATTATATAACTTAAGATAAAGTATTCCAATATTTAGAATGTAAGTTTAAAATTCTCGGTTAATCTAATATTTTAACACCTAATTTTAATTTATTATTCAAGTTATTATTTTTATTATAGTTTGTGAAATAAGATAAAAAAACCAGGGGAAAATCCCTGGTTTAGAGGTGTTAGTATTTTACACCATCAAATCCTAAGTGCATAGCAATATGGGTACGTTCGTAGCATGAGAAATATCTTCCATCGTAGTAGTCTCTATAATCTATTCCATGTTCTATGACTCCTAGCATTCTATTGTATGGCTGCTCGTAGCTGTCAGGATAGAAAGGAATCAACATCTTCCTAATAACCTCTTTTGTTTTTTCATCATATGTGTTTCCATCAAATTTTTCTACTAGCACTTCATATGTCTTAATACCTTTTCGAATTAGTATTGTGTTGTCTGGTGAATACATACCTGCATTTCCTTTAGGACTGTAATAAATAGTACCATATTCACAGACCACACCATCTACAGTTTTAAGGATCTCCTTCAGCTTTGGGTCAAGGTCATCCGGAATAGACTTATCCGGCTTTTCAGGTTCAGAAGTTGCTAGCGCCTCTGCTTCGGCCTCAGGTGAGCTGAATATGCGTACTGCACGTCCATCCCACTTAACGATTGCTCCCAGTG
>JAWLGL010000147.1:542-5538 GCA_041685035.1 Clostridia bacterium | reverse complement strand
TTTTAAATGTTAATTTATCAGTCCTAAGGGCTAAATCAACCATAAACTTCCCCCTTACTTAATTAATTCTATTAAAATAAAAAAAATCCTGCCGGGGTATACGGCAGGACTCTATCTTCTTCAACTTGCCTTTTCATTCATTTTTATAGACACCAGTTTGGATATGCCTCTTTCTTCCATTGTAACACCGTACAGTGCATCAGCAGACTGCATAGTGCCCTTTCTATGCGTAACAAGAATGAACTGTGTACTATAAGAAAATTTCTTCACATAATCTGCAAACTTGAAAACATTGACCTCATCCAAAGCAGCTTCAATCTCATCAAGAATACAAAACGGCGATGGGTTAATTTTCAGGATTGCAAACAGCAGGGCTATAGCCGTAAATGCCTTCTCTCCTCCTGAAAGGAGCATCATATTTTGCAGTTTTTTTCCAGGAGGCTGGACTTCTATTTCTATACCGCTTTCCAGGATATTCTCCTCATCCGCAAGCTTCAATGACGCCCTTCCCCCTCCAAAAAGCTCCTTAAACACTTGGTCGAAATTTTTGCATATATGGTTAAACTGCTCCAGAAACTGCCGCCTCATAATTGACGTCATCTCAGCAATAACCTTCCTGAGTTTTTCCTCAGATGCCTCAAGGTCATTTTTCTGGCTGCTTAGAAATTCATATCTTTCCTTTGTCCTGGCATACTCATCTATTGCTGCGACATTCACACTACCCAGTCCTTTTATCTGGTTTCTGAGATTGTTAATTTCCTTTTGTGCAGTCTGTATACCTCCAATATCCTTTGAATACTCTACAGCAGTATTGAGGGTTAGTTCATAATCTTCCCACATCTTGTTCTGGAGTACCTCGATATCCATCTCTATCCTGGACTTCTTTAACTCGATTCTTGAACTTTCATTCTTGAGAAGCTCAATTTTTTTCAATCTTTCAATAAGCTGCTCTTCGGTATTTGCGAGGCTGATGCTGATTTCCTCCTTCAGCTTCTTGCTGGCAGACAGTTCTTCTTCCTTGGCTCTCTTGAAAACTTCGAGTTCTTTTATCCTGGCCTCATGCTCAACAATCAGACCCTCCAGACGTGTCTTCTCTTGAGCAATCCTGTCTAATTCCTGTGTTCTTCTGGAAATATTTCTATTACAAGCCTCTGTTTCATCATCAATCCTGCCTGACACCTCTTCAAGTGATGCTGCTGCTTCATCTATTGAGGATAATGATATCCTGATATTTGTTATCTGTTCATAAAGCCTATCCTTTTCAGCATAGGACTGTTTGGATTTCTTCTGAAGTTCGCTTACATCCTGCTGGAGCTTCTCAGTATCACGCTCAAGCTCCTCACTTCTTTTGAGCTTTGATTCAATTGAAGCAAAGATTTCCTGTCGCTGGCATTCTATCTGCTCTTTTTCCGAATTTAGAGCAACTGCTTTTTCTTTAAATTTTTCAAGGTTTGATGTTATCCCTGAGATTTTCTCCTCTTCCCTGGCAGCAGCCATTTCTTTTTCCATTATCGCCTCATTTATTTCAGCAATCTTTTTTGCTGCCGATTCAAGGCTTTCATTGAGTGACGCTGCCGCTTCGGTCTTCTGTCTGCAGGACTTCTCAAGCTTGCTGATAGTGCGGGATAACTCCTTAATTTCCCTGCTCCTGCCAAGTATGCCTGAAGACCTCGTGACACTACTGCCGCCCGACATAGAACCCGATGTATTGATGACATCGCCGTCAAGTGTTACAATTCTGAAGGCATGACTGAATTTTCGGGCTATCTGGACTGCATTGTCAAGGTTGTCCACAATTACGGTACGTCCAAGAAGGTTGTTCATTATACCCCTGTATTTTTCGTTATATACCAGAAGTCTAGAGGCAATCCCCAAGAAACCCTTACTCAAATACAGTTTATTTGCCTTCTCGTCAATTTCATTTCCTTTTATAACACTGAGTGGAAGAAAAGTAGCCCTGCCTGAATTCCTTTCTTTAAGAAAACCAATTGCTTTTTTAGCCGTATCCTCATTATCTGTTATTATATGCTGGAGTGCCGGTCCCAGCACCATTTCAATGGCAGTCTCAAATTCTGCTGGCACGGTTAGCAATTGGGCAAGTGCACCATGAATCCCCGTTTTAAAACTGCTGTTACGCACACACTCTTCAAGTATAGCCTTAACACTTTTAGAGTAACCCTCATAATCCTTTTCAAGGTCACCTAAGAAACTGTATCTGGCCTTAGTATTATTTAACTGCATTCTCATGTTTTCTAACTCTTTACCAGCATTGGCCAATGTTAATTGAATTCTTTGGCGCTCGTCTTCCAGGTGTGTCTTTTTATTAAGGGCAGCTCCTGCATCCTTTTTTAATACCAGAATACTATCGCTGATTTCATCAAGCTTAATTTTTTCTGAGTCGGAATCCATAATCAACTTCTCAAGCTCTTCATCAATCTGGTCTTTTCTTCTTTCCATGCTTTCAAGAAGGACCTTCAGGCTGCCTGTCTCATTTCTGATTTCCGAAACCATATTCATTTTCTCAATTATTTCAGACTTGGCGGCCTCAACTCTTTCCTGTTCTGAATCAAGGGATTCAGAGACAGCCAAAAGTTCTTTCTCTTTATCCAGCAGTTCAGCCGAGTACCTTTCCCTGTCGGCCTTCAGATTCTCCAACCGGGCAGCTTTATGCCCAAGCTCTGAATCAAGCTCAGCCATCCTCTGCTTAAATTCTTCGATTTCCCGAATAAGTCTCTCCCGATTGAGACTGTTATTTTCTATTCTTTCTTTGGCCAGTTTAATTTCTGTATTACTCTGCTCAATAGAATTTGAGAAATCATATATAGCTTGCCGCATTTCTTCCATCTTATATTCAGCCGCTTCCAATTCTATGTGGAACTGTTTTTTCCCGTCCTGCAGCTGGTCAAAAGCCCTCTGCTCATCCCCTATCTCCGAGCTGAGGTCATTAATCATCTTCTGATACTCATCAAGTTTTTTTTCGTATCTCGACATATTATCAATAAAGACGTTTATTTCGAGGACTTTAAGTCTTTCTTTTAGTGCCAGGTACTTTCTGGCAGTTTCAGCCTGTTCCTTCAGCGGCTCAAGCTGGTTTTCAAGCTCTCCAATTATGTCCTGAATTCTCAGGAGGTTCTGTCTGGTCTGTTCAAGCTTACGTTCTGACTCAATCTTCCTGACCTTGTACTTCATTATCCCTGCAGCTTCTTCAAATATCAATCTTCTATCGTCGGATTTTGCGCTTAATATCTCGTCTATTCTTCCCTGCGCAATAATTGAGTACCCATCTTTCCCTACTCCGGTACCCATAAAGAGTTCTGAAATATCTTTAAGCCTGCAAGGTGACTTATTAATTAGAAACTCGCTCTCTCCAGAGCGGTAAACCCTTCTCGTAACTGTTACTTCGGAATAGTCCACCGGTAGAGTACCGGCTGAATTGTCAATTGTCAGCGATACTTCTGCAAAACCCATAGGTTTCCTATTTTCAGTACCGGCAAAAATTATATCTTCCATTTTGCTGCTTCTAAGGTTCTTCATACTCTGCTCGCCGAGAACCCATTTTACTGCATCGGAAATGTTACTTTTTCCGCTTCCGTTTGGCCCTACTACAGCTGTAATTCCCTTATCCAGTTCTAAAGTAACCTTTTCCGAAAAGGACTTAAATCCCATTATCTCGATTTTCTTCAGAAACATCCGTACACCCCTTCAAACAAGCTCTTACGCAAACCCGAATCTTCTTTCGGTACCCTTAATAACCTGGGAGCAGAATTGTTCCCATATGGCATATTCCTTGGACCCTGCTCTGATTAATTCACATTGAAAAACAGTTTCACTACCTTCAGGACACCTTATAATCCTGATAATATCTTTTTCTTCAGGTGCTAACTCAATTAAAACCTTCGAAAAAAGGTTGAAGCTGGTTCTACCTTCCTCCTGATATAGTTCTATCTGGTCAATACATGAATTCTCTGGTGCTTCAACGTCTATAACCCTGCATGATACTTCCCATCTCTTACATTTTTTACTGCTCTTACCCCTTGCCTGTGCTAATCTATAGCTGGAGGGCCAGCCCCAGAATTCCGGCGAGAAATCCCTGGAGGATGTAGGCAATCTTACCTCTCCTGTAATTCCTTTACCTTTAAGCTTATTGATTTGTACAAAGAATGCATTTATTATTCCGGTATTAGATTTATTGAAGCTTGACGCAATTATAAACTTCTTCCTTGTGCCCTCATTCTGCTGTTGTTCGCCCTGTTTGTCGGTTTCAATAATGATATCCGGTGCTACAGCTTCCCGCCTGCTTTTACTTCTCTCAGTCTTTCTCTTTATGTTCTGAAGGTCTTCAGGCCGTAAGGCCTGGTACTGCTTTGCTTCCTGCTTTTCTTCAGACTCTTCTGCTCGGCTCCTGGCTAAAAGCATCTGTTCTATATCTATTACCTCGTACTCATTTATGAAGCATTGGTGGTCATCATTACTGTTGCCGCTGCCACCTTTATCTTTTTCTCCCTCTTCAACTTCACCGAATTCATCCATAATTAACTTTTCAACATCATTCTTTTTTTCAGGTTTCAGTTCCTGAATCTCTATTTCCAAGTCTTCCTCTGTCTTAGACTCATCTAATGAAGTCTCGGTAGAAAAAACTTCCTCAGCATGATTTTCATCTGGCTGTCTTTCCGGGCCAGAAAATTTCTTGCTGAGGTCTTCAGTACCATCCAGTGAAACACTAATGGATTCGCCACTGGGCAGCACTATGGACAGCATATCAAATACTTCGTCAGCCGAACTTTCCAAGGCTGTGTCACCCTTTTTCTTTTTTCTTCCTGTTTTTGCTTTACGGGTATCATCCTCACGGGTTATTTCACCGCTGTCTGCCAAAGCATTAATCAGAGCTTCCGATAGTGGATTTGCAGTCTCTTCGTTTGGTTCAAGCAGATTGGATACTGAAGTTTTAAACTCATCATAGCTGGTTTGGTCTGCATTCTCCAGGTCGTATACAGTG
>JAWLGL010000147.1:0-532 GCA_041685035.1 Clostridia bacterium | reverse complement strand
TCTTGGTTTCTGTACAATCCGCCCTCTGTAATATTACCGGAGCTAATAAATACTTCAGCTCTTTTCCCTTCAGCTTCAAAGCAGTATATTTTCGCTCCCATACATGTACCGGGTACTCCCCTGAATACCCTTGTGCTGCAGCCAATTCCAAGAAGCTCATTTAGTGCTTCTACTGTAGTCACCCGATTGTTAACACCTATTATAAGATTAACATCGGCGCCATTCTGAACTGCCTTCTTGAGAGAAGTTTTTAATTTAGCTATTCCGGACATCTTGGCAAAAGAAGCAACCATCCAAACCTTGTTAAAAAATATCTCTTTTGATTTGAGTAACTTATTAATCCGTTCCCCAAGAAGAAATGATTTCCCTGAAGCAGTATACGGCTGTGTAAGAAATTTAAGTTCCAATCTTTATTACCCCTTTGTATATTATATTATCAATGTATTATTAGTTAACCATATAGTGTATTCAGATAATCTTTATGGGCACTCGGCACAAAAAAACCTGTTTCATTGAAACAGGCAAACAATCA